>JANOVQ010000138.1:0-5735 GCA_031417495.1 Pseudomonadota bacterium
ATTTCTATCCCGAGATCATCAATCCAGAAACCGGCGAAAACCTGCCCGACGGCGAATTAGGCGAGCTCGTACTCACCTCGTTAACCAAGGAAGCGTTCCCGGTGCTGCGCTATCGCACACGTGACCTGACCAGACTGTTACCGCCGACCGCGCGTTCCATGCGGCGCATCGGCAAGATCACCGGTCGCTCAGACGATATGCTGATTATTCGCGGCGTGAATGTTTTTCCGAGCCAGATCGAGGAAATCGTGTGCACTAATGCGGATCTCGCACCGCATTATCTGATCTTCGTTGATAAGGACGGCCATCTCGATCAATTGACTGTGCATGTCGAGCGCCGTGCACATACGCCAGCCAGCGCAGGTTCGGCACTGGCGGCAACGCTCCAACAGCGCATTAAAACGTTGGTCGGTGTCAGCGCCCGGATTGAAGTGTTAGATCCACAGACGATTGAGCGCGTCGTGAGCGGCAAGGCCGTGCGCGTGTTTGACCGCAGAAAATAGGAGGCCAACATGTATACCCAAGCAATGGATGTTCCTGACGACCAAGCGCCCACGCCACTGGCACTCTCAGAGCAGGACGCTGCGGCAGCGTTCGATCTGCGCTGCGCGAATGGCGAGTTCATCGAAGCCAAGGATTGGATGCCGGAGAATTACCGCAAAACCCTGGTGCGCCAGATCAGTCAGCATGCGCATTCGGAGATCGTGGGCATGCTGCCAGAAGGCAATTGGATCTCGCGCGCGCCGAGCTTGAAGCGCAAGACCATTCTGCTCGCCAAGGTGCAGGACGAAGGCGGCCATGGGCTTTATCTCTATGCGGCGGCGGAGACCTTGGGCACCTCACGCGATGAGATGATCGACGCCTTGCACAGCGGACGCGCCAAGTATTCCTCGATCTTCAACTATCCCACGCCGACCTGGGCCGATATCGGTGTCGTTGGCTGGCTGGTCGATGGCGCGGCAATCATGAATCAGGTGCCGTTATGCCGCTGTTCCTACGGCCCGTACGCGCGCGCGATGATTCGCATCTGCAAGGAAGAATCTTTTCACCAGCGGCAGGGCTTCGATCTCCTCTACACCATGATGCAGGGCACCACCGCGCAACGCGCGATGGTGCAGGACGCGGTGAATCGCTGGTGGTGGCCGGTATTGATGATGTTCGGTCCGCATGATCAGGATTCGCCGAACTCCGAAACCTCGGCGAAATGGGGCATTAAACGCATTTCGAATGACGATCTACGCCAGAAATTTGTCGATGCCATCGTCGAGCAGGCAGCCGTGCTCGGCGTGGCGTTGCCTGATCCTGCGTTGAAATGGAATGCCGAGCGCGGCCAGCATGATTTTGGCGCGATTGATTGGAGTGAATTCTGGAAGGTCGTTAACGGTGACGGGCCGTGCAATCGTGAACGAGTTGCCGCCAGGGTGAAGGCTTATGCCGAGGGCGCGTGGGTGCGCGACGCGGCCACTGCCTATGCCGAAAAGCACGCGGCTTAAAGGAGCGCAGAAACATGTCGAACGCAAAAGAATGGCCGCTGTGGGAAGTTTTTATTCGCAGCCGTGCCGGACTCGACCACAAACACTGCGGCAGCCTCCATGCGCCGGACGGGGCCTTGGCCCTGCAGACGGCGCGTGATGTTTACACCCGCCGCCAGGAAGGAGTGTCGATCTGGGTGATGCGTGCAGATCAAATCGTGGCCTCCGATCCTGCGCACAAGGCAGCGTACTTTGATCCCATGCAGGACAAAATCTATCGGCATCCGACGTTCTATCAGCTGCCAGATGATGTGAATCACTTATGAGGCGCGTGATGCCAGTAAAGAAGTCGTCGCTGCGCCCTTCGCAACGACGGGCCGAGGGAGCGTGCGATGAACACCCTTAGCGAAGCTGTCCTCCTCGGCCCCCACCACCTGGCGTACCTGCTGCGCCTCGCCGACGGTGCCCTGATCCTCGGGCAGCGAATCGCGGAGTGGTGCGGCCATGGGCCGGTAGTTGAGGAAGACATTGCGTTCACCAATATCGCGCTCGATCTGCTCGGCCAGGCGCGCCTGCTCTACACGCATGCGGGGCAGTTGGAGGGCGCGGGGCGAGACGAAGATGCCTTTGCCTATTGGCGCGACGAAAAGCAGTTTTTCAATCCCACCTTAGTTGAAATCCCTAACGGGGACTTCGGGCAGAGCGCGCTGCGCGCCTACGCCTACACTTCCTATCAACAATGTCTGTGGCCTGCGCTCGAACGCTCACAGGATCTCGGACTAGCGGCGATTGCCCGCAAGAGTCGCCCAGAAACGGCCTACCATTGTGAGCATCTCGCGCAATGGATCCTGCGTCTCGGCGATGGCACCGCGGAGTCGCATTCCCGTATGCAACAGGCGCTGGAGACCGTGTGGCGCTATACACCCGAGTTGTTCGTGGACGACGCGGTCGAACAAGCCGCCGCGCAAAGCGGGCTCGGGCCCGCGCCAAGTTCGCTAATCGTTCAATGGCAACAGGGGACTTCTGCGCTGCTGCGGCAGGCGACGCTTAGCCTGCCAGCCGCGACGCCCTGCGCGGCGGCCGGTCGCCAAGGCCAACACTCACCACATCTCGGCGCGCTATTGGCCGAAATGCAATCACTCGCACGTGCGCATCCGGGTGCCCAATGGTGACCCGACCAGCGTTTCATCCGCTTACTGTGCGAGAAGTTCGCCGAGAGAGCGATGACGCGGTGTCGGTCGTGCTCAGCGTGCCGCCCGCGCTGCGCACGACTTTCGCGTTTCACGCCGGACAGTACCTCACGGTACGCCGACCTTTGGATCCAGCTGACGAGCGGCGCAGTTACTCGCTGTCTTCAGCGCCGGAGGAAGAGGCGCTTTGCATCGGTGTGCGCGAGATTCCGCAGGGCATTGTCTCAACCTGGATGAACCGCACCTTGCAACCCGGCATGCGGGTGGACTGCATGCCGCCGGACGGCCAGTTCGGTGCCGCGCTCACTTCTCACCAGCCGCGACATCTGTTGTTGATCGCGGTCGGCAGCGGGATCACTCCTTTACTGTCGCTCGCCAAAGCGGCACTCGCGAGTCACCCCCAAAACCGAGTGACCTTGCTCTATGGCAATCGCCGACTCAGCACCACCATGTTCCGCGAAGAGATTGAAGATCTCAAAAATCGCTACCTGGATCGCTGCGCGCTGTATTGCGTGTTCTCGCGCGAGGCGCAAGATATCGCGCTTTATCACGGGCGCCTGGATGGCGCACGCGTGCAGGAATTTCTAACCCGGCTCGTGCCGAGCGGTGGCGTCGATGAGGCCTTCCTGTGCGGGCCGCATGTCATGCTCAATGAAGTTGCAGCGACACTGCGCGAAGCCGGTCTGGCAGAAGAGCGCATTCACGTCGAACGTTTTGGAGTCGCCGACATCCCGGCCATCACGCGCGCAGAAGTCGTCGCGCCACACAGCGCACTCGTTACCGTGATCGTCGATGGTGTGCGGCGCGACATCGAACTTAACGATAGTACTGCCTCCATTCTCGACGCCGCGCGCGCGGCAGGACTGGATCTTCCCTTCTCGTGTAAATCCGGCGTGTGCGCCACCTGCCGCGCGCGGGTCCTCGAAGGCGAAGTCACCATGACCCGCAACTTCGCGTTGCTCAAGTCCGATCTGGCGGCCGGCATCGTGCTGTCGTGCCAGGCGCATCCGGTCACGCCACGGGTGGTGATTTCGTTTGATGAACGGTGAACAGAAAGATTTGCCACGGAGAACACCCAAGTTAGTGCGTCATTCCGGGCGCAGACCCGGGATGACGGGTTAACCTCCGAGGCTAAATCTTAAAGTCTCAACACTAGGCAGATACCCAGCAATGCCCCGCGGACGCGCCGCCAACTTTGAACTCCAACGCCAGACCATTCTGCAGCAGGCCGCCGAGCTGTTTGCCTCGCGTGGCTACACCGGCACCTCCATGCTTGAACTCGCGGCGGCGCTGGGGATCTCCAAAGCGCTGCTTTATCACTACTACAGCGAGAAGTACCAGCTTCTGCGGGAGATCACCGAAAGCCATATCGATCGGCTGTGTGCGGTGACCGTCGAGCCCGCCCTCCTGGCAGGGTTGGTCAAGCGCGTGGTGGGAGAATACGCGGAGGCGCGCTTTCATCACCAGGTTCTGGTCCAGGACATCAAATATTTGAAGGCCGGTGATCGCGTCCGCATTCTCGCCAAAGAACGGCAGGTGGTGGCGGCGTTCGCGCGCGCTATCAGCGTGGAGCAACCCACGCTTGCGGCAACCGAGCTCGAGAAACCGTTGACCATGCTGTTGTTCGGCATGATCAACTGGCTATTTACGTGGTTTCGCGCCGACGGCAGTTTGTCGTATGCCGACATCGCGACTCTCGTGAGTCAGTTTGTGGTCGGCGGTTTGCGCGAAACTGCGCGGCAGGCGCCTGGCGACTAGCCGCGATAGGATCGCCAGCGATGAAAGTTCTTCGTGGAGTCGCGCTCGCTATAACGCCGCCTCGGCGACCTGCCGTGCGGCGGTGAAATCGGTCTTGCCGCTGCCGAGTTTAGGGATCTCGGCAACGTGGCGGAATTCGCTCGGAATCGCGAGCGGATTACTGCCGGCGTCCAGCAGGCGCTTGCGCAGACCGTCCAGATCGATCGCCGGTCCGGCGACCAGCAGCAGGATCTGCTCGCCCTTTTTAGGCTCCGGAAGATTCACCGCACACACATCCAGTTCAGGATCGCCGAACACCTGTCGCACTTGTTCTTCAACCGCCGTCAAACTCACCATTTCGCCGGCGAGTTTCGCAAACCGCGAATAGCGATCGATAATGGTCAGGAAGCCATCCGGATCCAAATGTCCCTTGTCACCGGTTTTGTACCAGCGCAGGCCATCGAGTTCCACGATTACCTGCGCGGTACGCGCGGGGTCGCCGAGATAGCCCAGCATCACCTGGGTCCCGCCGATCAAAATCAGGCCGTCATCGCCGGTCGGCAGTTCCTCCAGCGTGTTCGGATCCACAATGCGGAAGCTGGAGCCGGGCAGCGGCATGCCCACGGTCCCGGGCTTATTCCCGTATTGAACCTTCCAATACGTGGTATCGAGTCGATCAGGAATATTCACGCCAGCGACGGGGGTGGTTTCGGTTGCGCCATAGCCCTCGTAGATTTCCTTGGTGAACTTCACCTTGAAAGCTTCGCGCACATCGCTCGCCAGTTTCTCCGCACCGGAGACCACGATCCGCAACGAATCGAACATAAGGTGATGCACCCGCGGGTTCTTGGTGTAGAGCCGGAGAAAAGTCGAGGTGCCCATCAAAATCGTGGCGCGGTATTCGGCGACTGCCTTGCCAATGTTCACCGCGTCGGTGGGATCGGGATGACAGATCGTCGGGATTCCTTCGACCATCGGCATCAACGTGGTGACGGTCAGGCCAAAGGCATGGAACTGTGGCAAGGTGGCCATCAGCACATCGTTCTCTTCGGTGTTGATCATGTCTGAGATCTGTTTGATGTTGCCCATGATGTTGCGATGAGACAGCACCACGCCCTTCGGCTCGCCTTCGCTGCCGCTGGAAAATAAAATCGCGGCCGGGCTCTCGAGCGACACCCGTTTACAGTAGAACAGCCGTAGTAGATAGCGCGGCAACAGCACGGCCTGCACCAAGGTCCACGCGCGGCGCGCCTGGCTCACGCCAGCGGCGAGATCTTCTAATTGATAAACCTGCACGTCTGCGAGTAGTGTCTCGACTTCGATGCCGCGTTGTAGG
>JANOVQ010000139.1:0-5049 GCA_031417495.1 Pseudomonadota bacterium
CCCGTGAAGGCATGCGCGCATTTCTAGATAAACGCGTCCCGCAATTCGGGATACCAGCCGTGGAGAATCCCGCATGAGAGGCGTACTCGTCACCGAATGGATGCCCTTGAGCGCCTGCAGCTGTGCGATGTGCCGCGCCCCGTACTCGGGCCACGCGAGGTTCGCATCCAAATCAAAGCGGCTGGCGTGAGTTTCGCGACCAGCCTGGTCGTGCAAGGTAAGTACCAGCGCAAACCGCCTCTCCCTTTCGTGCCAGGGACAGAAGTTGCAGGGGTGATCACCGAGCTCGGCGCCGCGGCGACGCGCTTCAAGCTTGGTGATCGCGTTTGCGCAGTCCTCGATTGGGGTGGCTTAGCGGAGGAAGCCTGTGCCCATGAAGTGAATGTCTTCGGCTTGCCGGCAAGTCTCGACTTTCCGCCGGCGATTGCCTTCACCAATTCCTATGCGACATCCGCAGCGGCGCTAACGTGGTCGCATTTGTTGAACGTCAAGCCGGGCGACTGGCTGCTCGTGCATGGTGCCAGCGGTGGGGTCGGGATCGCGGCGATTGAGATCGGCAAGATTCTCGGGGCGACGGTGATCGCGACGGCGGGATCGGCCGACAAGCTTGACGTTGCTCGAGCGCACGGTGCTGATCATCTCATCAACTACCGCGCGCAGGATTTTCGCGACCTCGTGCTAAAACTCACCGAAGGCCGCGGGGTCGATGCAGTTTATGATCCAGTCGGAGGCGAGGTTTTCATGCAATCGCTGCGCTGCATGGCGCCCGAAGCGCGCATCATGCCGGTGGGCTTTGCAGGCGGTGAGATTCCACAAATTCCCGCCAATCTGCTGCTGGTGAAAAATCTCACCGTGTGTGGTCTCAACATGGGCCTGTATTACGGCTGGAGTCCGCAGGATATGCGCGAGGTGTATGAAGATCGCATGCGCGCCAACATGGGTCGGCTATTTCAATGGTTCGCAGAAGGCAGGATTAATCCCGTTATCGGTAAAACCTATCCCTTGCAAGAATTCCAGACGGCCATGGCCGATGTGCTCGCGCGTCGGGCGATCGGCAGAATCGCGGTAGTGATGGCGTGAACTTGCGGTGTCTTGCGTGCTAACGCCTCGCGCTGGCCGCGCGCAAGTTGCGCGTGATCCGAAGCTGCGGCCCTGGTGGCATGTGGGCGTGCCGTTCGCGATTGCGGCCGGGATGATCGGCATCATCGGTTTGGCCAGTCAGAATCGCGCCGCCTTATTGCTGAGTCTCCTGTTTGTCGGCTGGGGCGGATGGTGGAGTCTGCTCGCGTGGCGGCGCGCGCCACGCCATCGCGAGCAGATCATTAACGCGGCCGATCTGCTGGCGGAACCGACGCCAGAGCATGCCGTCTGGTTAGGGCCCGCAACCTTGCTATTGCGTCCCCGCAAGCACGGGCATTTGATATGGACAACGTTAGGGCTGACGTGGACGACCATGGAGGCTGGCTCCTTGGCCGATCACACGCGGCGTGTGTTACATGGCACCATCGATCCCGATCTGTCGGTGCCGTTCAGCGAAATCATTGCCTTTCAGTATCAATCGAAAATGCTGAGCGGACAAACGCTCACTTTGCGCTGCAAGGCGCGCGAGATTTATCGCTTCCGCCTCGCCGATCCCGCCTCCTATTCCTTTGTGGTACGCGCCTTTGAATCTCAGCAGATTGCCGAGATTCCTTAGTTTCCATGGTGAGCGGTTTCGATTATCTATGGGTGAGCCTCGCTGCACTGCTGGCGGGTGTGGTTAACGCGGTCGCGGGCGGCGGCACCCTGATCACATTTCCGATGCTGACAGCAGTCGGCATCCCGCCAGTGATCGCCAATGTCACCAACGCCGTCGCGCTGTGCCCAGGCTACCTCGGCGGCACGTTCGCCCAACGGCGAGACCTGCGTGGCCAATCCGCGCGGCTGCTGTGGCTGGTACCAACTGGAATCCTCGGCGGTATTGCGGGCGGACTGTTGCTGCTCGCGAGCGGTGAAAGAATCTTCGGCGCCATCGTGCCGTATCTCATCTTGCTGGCGTCAACCCTGCTCGCGCTGCAGGAGCCGATCAAGCGCTGGCTCAATCGGCGTCTCGCGCAACATGCCGCGCATGGCTTGAATGAGCGCTGGACGGTACTGCCGATTGGCCTTAGCGCAATTTACGGCGGTTATTTCGGCGCAGGTCTGGGAGTGGTCATGCTCGCCACACTCGGTATCACTGTGGACGACACCTTGCAGCGCCTGAATGCGGTGAAGCAAGTTCTATCGCTTGCGATTAACTTCGCGGCGGCGGTGTATTTCGCGTGGGCGGCGCCGGTGCTGTGGCCGGTTGCTTGCGTGATGGCGGTCGGAGCCTTACTCGGTGGCGTGCTCGGCGGTCGGCTGGCGAGTCGTCTCAAGCCTGCCATGTTGCGTTATGCGGTTGTGACGATCGGGTTCGGGGTCGCGCTTTACTATCTCATCGTTTAAGACGAGCGCGCAGAACGTTCAAGCCGCCGCAGCGGCTTCCATCAATTCATCGATGGCTTGCGCGGCAGCCGGAAGATCGCTGTAGACCAAGCGATAGGGCGTCACGCGATCGGTGAGCGCGGCAGCCATCCGAAAGCCTTGTTCGCCACGGAGTACGTAGTTGAAGGAATTTTGCGTGATTTCGACGAAACAATCTGATTTCGCGGCGGGCGTGATTTCGAGTGAAGCACCCGCTTGGTATTTCGGGAAGATCATCAACTTCGGAAGCGCTGTCTCGTGCATGGACCGAATGTGTTCGTCACCCGGCCTTAGATGGGACACCGTGCCTTTAAGCGTGCCCGGAATCGGCGGTCCCAGATGTGCCTCAGGCACGAGTTCCCGGATTACCTCAATCGACTGATTCTTGAGCGGAATGAGACGCGGGAAAGGGTGAATTGCGAGGCTCTCATCTCGAATCAATGTGAACTCGTCAGAGAGCAGGCGCCAGCCGCGATGTATCAGGTAGGCACACAAGGTGCTTTTACCGGCGCCGGGATACGCCGGCAGGATCAAGGCGCCATGTCGATTGGCGAGTACTCCAGCGTGCAACATTAGAAAATCATGCGAGCGATTGGCAATCGCCCAGTTCATCGTCCATTCGATATGAGCCAAGGTCGCCTCGGACGGAAAGGTCGTAAACACCTGTCCATCTTCAGTTCGAATCGCGCGTGTGGACCACCAATGGCGACTCACGGTGGGATTGCGGGTCACTTTGAGTTGCGCATCGGCGAACGCGCCGCGCGGGGCGAGTGGATAGTTTGGGTAGTGCGCGTGCAGGCGTTCAGCAAGGGTGCGATCTCGTCCTTCGAAATGGATCACGAACGGGCCGATACTGAGCCGTAGGCCCTGCTTGAGCATTCCATGCAGCGCAGTGACGGTAAGCTCGCGGAGCTGAACGGTCGGGGTTGAGGCGTTTAGGGCAGCGACGAGAGCACTCCCAATTGTTCGAGCAAGGCGGTCACGCCTTCGATTGCCTCTTTGAGTTCGGGGTCTTCGTCAATCCCATGGCGCACGAGCAGGCGCTCGTAAATCTCCTGGGTGGAGAGCGACTTCCCGGTGACTAGAGTGAGAATGTCAATGCAAGACTGGTTGACAAAATGCGTCTGACCAGACTCTTGGTGGTAGATGAAATGTGCTTCGCCCCACTGATGAGAAACCAAGGGGGCGCTTGAATTGACGGTCCAGCGGCTAGTGTTCAGTAGGGAACTACTCGGTTGTATTGGGCATGAATACCGAATAACACTAAATGGTCCGATGACCAATTATGGATGCCAAACAACTTCCCTGCCAACTGGTGACGACACAGCCTGTTACGGTGTTTTGTTCGGCAACGGGCGTACCTATCGCAACCGGAAGTCCCGTACTTAGACTAACGTGGCAAATCGCATACTTTTGCTTGCCGGTCCTCATTTTAGTGTTGATACAGTTTTTCTTTACGGCATCTAATTCGTGGTGCGGTGAGGATGTTGAAGTCTTTAGAGTATTTGGTACACATTTGCCGTCCGCCGCGTATCGCCAACAGGCGTTGCCAAGTTGGTCTTGTCCTTCAAAATAGTAGCCATTGGTATCTGTAGTAGAAATGACCCAATCCCAATTAGGTGGCTTTTTAGTCCCTTTATTTATATCTACGAAATCGAGCTTTTTATAAAGCTCTTTTTTCACTCGGTGGCAGTTGTCCTGGTCCGGGTAAGTATCGCAGAGGACCTTGGTGTAACTAGGTGGCTTCACATTACTGCAGGCGATGCTGCTGTTGGCTAACGCCGCGCCAGAATGCAAAGTCACGACCGCCGGTAGCGCCAAAGTGGTGCCTTTGAGAAATTTTCTGCGTGTAGTGTCGATAGCACTAGGCTCTGATTCACTAGGCGGCGGGGGTTCGCGGTTCATATTCATCATTAGCTCCTCGAGCACTTTAGCTGAAGACCGAGCAAGAAATGCGCCAGCCGGTCGGGTGCAGTGCCTAACATTTGGTTCTTCTTCAGATTCCTGCGCTCGGCAGAGTTCAGAAATCCGTGCGTGCTGGCTATTATGTAAAGCCTGCCTTACAAATCCAACCCGTTTAACGCCCTACTTTGTAAAGAATATTGACGTGCCTCAGCCGCCTCTACCGTCCAGCCTCGTGCGTACCGAATCGATGGCTGTCCTGGATTTCTCCGAATGGGAAAGACTGCTGACCTTCGGTCGGGTCCATGGCCTTGTCGGTCGCTGGCACATGCAACTTGAGGCGGAGGGGCTGCTGCCACGGGTCGCAGAGCGGATTCGGCGGCATTTATGGTCTGAGCATTTGCGCGCCCAAGAGCGCACCCGAATGGCACGCTGGGAAGCCAACCGGATTGAGCACGCGTTCCGCGACAGTGATCTGCCAGTCGTCCTGCTAAAGGGTGCGGCCTATATTCTCGCCGGTCTGCCGCCCGGCAATGCCCGCATGCTGTCCGATGTGGACATTTTGGTGCCCCATGCACGTCTGGTCGATGCGGAAGCCCTACTTCACCGTCATGGCTGGCAGCCCCAACCCCATTCCGACTACGACGAACACTATTACCGCGA
>JANOVQ010000140.1:0-4548 GCA_031417495.1 Pseudomonadota bacterium
CGGCCGACGTGAATGCTAATCGAGCCCTGCTCAGCGTGCTGGACCGGTCAGAATGGGCGGAAGATGTGCCACGACTCGTCACGGGTTCGCTCGGGCGTCAATTGCAGGGACATTGGAGCACCACCACCGCGAATGCGTGGGGAGTCCTGGCCCTGAAGAAATTCTCGGCGCACTTTGAAGCGACTGCTGTGACCGGCCAGACCAAATTCGTCCTGGCCGACGAACAGCGCGTGATCGATTGGCATACCCAGCCTGAGGGCACCACCATCGCGCTGCCCTGGCCCGCTTCGCGTGCGACCTTGCAGATGTCTCATCGTGGCGAAGGTGCGCCGTGGGTGAGCTGGCGCGCGCGCGCTGCGATCCCGCTGCGGCGTCCCCTCCAAAGCGGCTACCAAGTGCGCCGGCTAATCACTCCCGTCACCCAACACACGCCCGGGGAATGGCATCCGGGCGATGTCTATCGCGTGCGCCTGGCAATGACCGCGCAAACGGACATGACCTGGGTCGTTGTGCGCGATCCGATTCCCGCCGGCGCGAGCATCCTCGGTACGGGGTTGGCTCGGGATTCGCAAATCTTGGCGCAGGACGCGGCTTCATCTGGAAATTTGTGGCCGACCTTTGAAGAACGCACCTTCGAATCCTTCCGCGCCTACTATGCCTTCGTGCCCAAAGGCGAGTGGGCGCTCGATTACACAGTGCGGCTCAACAACGCAGGCGAGTTCACGTTGCCCGAGACCCGAATCGAGGCGATGTACGCGCCGGAAATGTTCGCCGAATTGCCCAACAAAAAACTGCGCGTCGCGCCGTGAAACGCGCCACACGCAAGCTCGCCTATGGGTTCGTCGTGTGCTTCGTGAGCTGGCTGGTGATCACATCAGAAACCTTGCGTGATGCCGTGTTCGCGAGTTCACCGCGGCCGCTACCGACCTTGCAGACAGTGCAGGCGCGTTATCGCCCCAGCGAAGGGATGCTCCTGGCGCGCGACGGCACGCCCCTGCAGACCATCCGCCAGAACCTGCGCGAACGGCGTGGCGCGTGGGTGCCGCTCGCGGCGATGTCACCGGCCCTGCGCACGGCTGTGCTGGCGATTGAAGATCATCGCTTCTATCGGCATAAGGGCGTGGATTGGCGCGCCCTCGCCGGCGCTGTCGCGCAAACCTTGCACGGGGCACCGCTACGCGGCGCAAGCACGATCAGCATGCAGGTTGCCGCGCTGCTCGAAGTGCCGCCCGCCTCCGGGCGTCGTTCGTTGGCGCGAAAATGGTGGCAGATGCAACGCGCGTGGGCATTAGAGCGACAATGGCGCAAGGACGAAATCCTCGAAGCCTATTTGAACCTCGCGAGCCTGCGCGGGGAAGTTATCGGAGTTGGTGCCGCCAGCCGCGTGTTGCTGCACAAATCCCCTGACAATCTCAACGCGACTGACGCGTTGCTGCTGACCTTGCTCCTGCGCTCGCCGAATGCCCCAGCGGCTACGCTCACCCGGCGCGGATGTCGCTTGATCACGCGTCTCGCCCTCGGCACTGACTGTCCGGCGTTGACGCGCGAGATCGCAGCAACCTTGAATTCCGCAGCGCCAGGGTTTGCGACTTACGGTACGCCCCAGCTCGCGCCGCAGTTGGCGCAGCGCCTGCTCGCCAACAGCTTGCGGGAAGTCCGCTCGACCTTGAATGGGAAACTGCAACGCGCGGCGCTCCAAGCCTTGCAACGCCAGCTTGCGACGCTGCGCGCACGCCAGGTAACCGACGGCGCGGTGCTGGTTATCGACAACGCAAGTGGCGAAGTGCTCACTTATGTCGGCAATGCCGGCGCCACCGCCAGCGCCCGCTATGTGGATGGTGTACAGGCGCGACGCCAGGCCGGATCAACCCTTAAACCTTTTCTCTATCAACTCGCAGTGGAACAACGCATCCTGACCGCCGCCTCGTTGCTCGACGACAGCCCAGTCAATCTTGAAACGCCCCGGGGTTTGTATGTGCCGCAAAATTACGATCGGGAATTCAAGGGGCTGGTCAGTGTGCGCAGCAGTCTTGCCGGCTCACTCAACATTCCGGCAGTGCGCACCCTCATGCTGCTCGGCCCCGAATCCTTTCTCGCGCGTTTACGACGGCTAGGCTTCGCTGGCATTACCGAAGAGGCGGATTTTTACGGCTATGCGCTGGCGCTCGGCGCGCCTGAAGTGAGCCTGTGGGAACTCACCAATGCGTATCGCAGTCTCGCGCTCGGTACTTTGCGTCCAACGCCTTTGCAACTAACCCTTGCACCCTGCGGCGCGGAAAGTTGCTCGCGCAGCGCCGCGACACCCGCGCGCGCCGACGATACGCCTGCCCAAGTCACCCGCGCCGCCGCCTTCATTGTCAGTGACATCCTCGCCGATCGCGGCAGTCGCAGCGGCACCTTTGGTTTGGAGAATCCCCTCGCAACACCCTTTTGGAGCGCCGTAAAAACGGGCACCAGCAAGCACATGCGCGATAACTGGTGTGTGGGCTTTTCAACGCGCTACACGGTTGGGGTGTGGGTCGGCAATTTCGACGGGAGCCCGATGCATGAGGTATCCGGCCTCACCGGCGCCGCACCGGTGTGGGCAGAGTTGATGCAGCTACTGCACGCGGCAGACCTGCACAGCGTGCCGTTACCTCCGCTGCTACTCGAACGCGCAGCGGTCAAATTTGCGCGCGCGGTGGAGGCAGACCGCCAGGAATGGTTTATCGCCGGCACGGTGAATTCGCGCGTCGTTCCCGGCGCGGGCGAACACTTGCCACACATCGTCTATCCAGGACCACACAGCATCCTGGTCCTGGACCCGGATATTCCCCCGCCCCATCAGCGCGTCTTCTTCGAAATGCGCCCAATAAGGGCTGGACTTACCTGGCGACTCAACGAGATTGCACTCAGTCGGGCGGCAACGCCGGCCTGGGCACCGAATCCCGGCATCTTCACCTTGAGCTTGCTCGATTCACGCGCGCGCGTGCTCGATGAAGTGCAGTTCAGCGTACGCGGCAGCACCGCAAAATCAGGTGTGGTCGCGGGGCCCTACATCGAAAAGTAAATCGCATGCGGATTGAGTTCAGTGGCTTCAGTGCCCAGCGCAAGCACGCCACTGCCCTGCAATACCAGTGATGCGTTCTTGAGAATTGTCGAGTGTCCGTCCTGGAACCACACACTGGTGCCATTCGTGCTGTCGTCGGTGAGTGTGTATTGGTCGTCCTTCAGCTCTACCCGCGCATGGAAACGCGACACCCGCGGCTCTCTGATCTGAAGATCACAGTCTGCCACCCGCCCCATCGTAAACGGACCCACGTGTGAAGCGAGATCCCAGGCGCGATCACGGTAGCGCAATTTGAGCGGAGGAACGCGTTTGAATAAGCTTTTAAGCCGCTGGCTAGTCGCCACGCGTGACTCAACGGATTCCTCAATCGCCTGCCCGTTTTGCTTCTCCCATTCGATTCGTCGGCGCAGTTGCTCGCGAATGTCCGGCGCCACTTCCTGCACCATGAAGCGATTGTCTTTGCGCATGACGAATTTCAGCAACTCCTCACACCAGGCTTCCGTCACCTTGGTCGGATTGAAAAACTGCCGTCGATCAGCCAACTCTTCGAAATTGCGCGAATACAGCTGAAGCCCATCGGTCTCGACATCAATCTTGAACTGGAGCGTGGCCGGAATACTTCCCTCAATTCCGATGTAGGCGCGTTGATTGGGCCCAGTGGTCTCCACCATGCGTAACAATTTCGCCGGCAACCCCTGTCGGCGCATCCCTTCGAGCCACGCCGTGATCGGAGACCCTGAGGTTCTGAGTTCCAGTGGACGCACCTTGCTCTGCCGCAGGTTGCAGCGAAACGTGACGATTTCCGGGGGGGAGCCCTCAGCTGAAATTTCGCAGTGGCTTTGCAGCAGACCGGGAATCTCGCCGATGCCAGAGGCTTTTAAGGAGGCTGGCACCTCTTCGCGCAAAACCTTTAATTGCGCAACGAGTTCTGTTAATCCGCGATGAATTCGATACAGCGCAGGCAAGGCGACCGCACGCAGCTCACGCGCGCGCGCTTCCTCGATCCGGGCCGGTTCCCCTTGCGCGGCCTCCGCCGCTTCCGCTTTCTTCCTGAGTTCGTCGAGCAATCCCATGTCGTTCCTTGCTAGCGTGCCGTGTCCCGTATCCTCGCGGCTGGCAGGATTCTACCACTGCGAATGCACAGCTGTGGCGGGCGAACGCACGGACTTTAAGTGGCGCGCTGCTCGACCGCGAGTAGGCGCTCAACCAAGTGGCGGAACTGGCCCAGTGCGACATCCATGGCGAGTGGCAGCGGTCTGAAATCCGGCGCCAACGCCAGGCTCGCGCATTGCGCTTTGATCAGATCCTGGTCTTCGAAGAACGCCGCCACAATATTCTGGTGAATCGACTCAGTCAGGCCAGGCACCTCGAAGCCGAAGTTGTGGGGCTGCGCGAAAAAGTAGTGGGTTGAGTGCGCAGTTTCCGGCGTAATCGCCTGACAACCGCGAAACTCACACGCATCGACACGCTTCCCCGCAGGCGCCCCGGTCCCCGTGGGG
>JANOVQ010000141.1:0-20670 GCA_031417495.1 Pseudomonadota bacterium
GGCTTCTTCAAACGTGAACGCCTGCTTCTCTCGCACCCAGTGGCTGAGCAGGTGAGTTTGCAGCGAGGAGTCCATGATCTGCGCGACGTGCGCGCCGGAATCGGAGAACGTCACCACGCTGCGCGGATGACGCATCATCTCCAGCGTGTGCTCCTGATCTTCATTTGCAAGTGGCTGACGGAAGAACACTTTGAAATCGCGCTCTAGTGCGATATCGATCATCGCTTCCACCGGATGGACGCCGCGCTTCGCGGCGACCTCATCCATGCGCTCTTCAACGCCCACATCGTTGATCAGCCACACCCAGTTCCATTCCGGTGGACGGGCTTCGGCGCCGACGATCTCCGGGCCGTCATACGGTCGGGTGGCGATTTCGAGCAGGCGCCGTCGCCAGTCCGGATCGCGCAGCATTACCTTTTGTTCCGCCAGCGGCCGACTACGCAAATCCTTCCAGACCTCCCAGTTATCGAAGGCGGTATAGGTTTCAAACGACATCAAGGTCGAAAGCGAGCGACTGTGACATTGTACGAAGATGCGCCCGCCTTCTTTGGCGGCGCGATTCGCGACTTCATAAAACGGCCGCCAGATATCGGGCGCGATGCGCGTGCTGAACATGCCGTAGGTCAGCGGCCGACCGGATTCCACGCTGAGTTCGGTTAACCGATCAAAATAATCCTGCTGCCGCTCCGGTCGCCGGCCAGGCGTTTCGCTCGCGATTTCGAAAATACCGGCGCCTACTTCACCCATGGCATTCACCAGTGATCGGACTTCGTCCCAGTCAGCGACTCTGCTGGCCACGGGTCGGTCATCCGAGGTGACGTGATTAAAAGTCCGTGACGTCGAAAAGCCAATCGCACCAGCCTTGATCGCAGTCTGCACTTCGTGCCGCATGCGTTTGAGTTCATCCGGGGTCGCTTGCTCGGTGAACGCGCGCTCGCCCATCACATAAGTGCGCAATGCAGAGTGACCAAGATACCCACCGTAGTTGATGCCCTTCGGCAGCGCATCGATCACATCGAGGAATTCCGGAAAGGTCTCCCAACTCCAATTAATTCCCGCGAGCATCGCTTCGCGCGGCAAATCTTCGGCCCGCTCAAGATTGCGGAACACAAAATCGGCATCGCGTGCCGCACAGGGCGCAAGCGTGAAGCCGCAATTGCCCATGACCGCAGTGGTCACCCCGTGGTAGCAGGAAGAGGAGCCGATCGGATCCCAGAAAATCTGCGCATCCATGTGGGTGTGGCCATCAACGAAACCCGGGGTAACCGCATGGCCCTCCGCGTCGATCACTTTGGCCGCGCGTTCGTTGATGCGCCCGATGGTCGCAATCTTGCCGTTGGCGACGCCGATGTCAGCGGGATAGGCCGGTGCGCCGGAACCATCGACCACCATGCCATTCTTGATGACTAATTCGTACTGCATTGCGGCATTCCTTTCGAGAGCGGACCCAGAGGGTAACAACTCTGCTGCCTGCGGCCAATCAGCAGCATTAACCCTCGTTCCGCTCGCGGCCCGAATCGTATATCGTCGATCTCAAATCCAGCGCCCCGTAGGCGACTGACAGGAGCTAACCGATGCCGCAATATTCGATCATTGATGTCGATACCCATGTCACGGAGGTCGCCGATGTGTGGACTAGCCGGGTGCCTGCGCGCCTGCGCGATGCAGTCCCAAGAGTGGAGACTGACGCTGCCGGCAAACAATGGTGGTGGCTAGGGAAGAATCGGCTGGTCCCCATCGGCTTGACCGCGACTGCCGGGCACGGGGATTTCAAGCACCCGCCGCGCGGTTACAGTGACATGCATCCCGGCGCCTTCGACCCTGCTGCGCGACTCGAGTACATGGACGAGATGGGGATCTGGGCGATGGTGCTGTACCCCAATGTCGGTGGCTTCGGTGCGCAGGAGTTCCTGCGCCTCGGCGATCCAGAACTCATGCTCACCTGTGTGCAGGCGTACAACGACTGGCAGACCGAGTGGGCCTCGCTGGCACCTGAGCGACTGCTGCCAATCACGTCCATCCCGTTCTGGGATGTGGCGGCCGCCGTGCGTGAGGTGCGGCGCGGCAAGGCGCTGGGTCATCGCGGCATCCTGTTCACCGGCGATCCGCAATCCCTGGGCCAGCCGATTCTGGGTGCTCGTCATTGGGATCCGTTGTGGGAGGTCGCGGTCGAACTCGATTTGCCGGTCAGCTTCCATATCGGCTCCGGCAACATGGAAGGCGGTCTGCTGCGCGAGAAAATCAAAGGCTACGGCCGCATGGCCGCCTTCGCCGAACTGTCGGTGGGTCTGTTCATGGACAACGGTCGCCAACTTTGCGACCTGCTGATGTCCGGTGTCCTGGCGCGCTATCCGGCCATCAAGTTCGTTTCGGTCGAGTCGGGCATCGGTTGGGTGCCATTCGTGCTCGAAGCGCTCGACTATCAATTCCTGGGTAATCATGTCGCCGACGATCGTCCGGAGTTTGATCGCCTGCCCTCAGAATACTTCGCACGCAATGTCTACGCGTGCTACTGGTTCGAACAAACTGCGCCCCGTCGGCTGCTCGACAAAATCGGGATCGACAACATTCTCTTTGAAACAGATTTCCCGCATCCCACCTCACTGTATGGCGCTGAGGTGAAGCAGCGGATCGCGAGCGGCCTCAGCGACTGCGATGCGGTCTCACGGCGCAAAATTCTGTGGGACAACGCGCAGAAACTTTATAAAGTCGTCGCGCCTCCGCAATAAGCAACAAGCCCGCCATCCAGTCAACCAGGAGTATTTATATGTTGGTTCCTCAGCTCGACGACTACGCGAAGAAATATCAGCACATTAAGTTTCAGCGCGAGAACGGCATCCTGCAGGTCACGATGCACACCGAGAATAAGGATTTGATCTGGGGTTTCGCGCCTCACCAGGAACTTGGTTACTGCTTCGGCGATATCGGTAACGATCCCGAGAACAAGGTCATCATCTTCACTGGTTCGGGCGATACCTTTATTCACAAGGAAGATTTGGGCGGTGGCACGGTGGATGCCAAAGTGTGGGCCGAGCATGTGTTGCCCGATGCCAAGCGCCTGCTGACGAATCTGCTTGAGATCCAGGCGCCGATGATTGCGGCTATCAATGGCCCGGCGACCGTGCACGCCGAACTCGGACTGCTGTGCGATATCGTGCTCGCGGCAGATCACAGTATTTTCCAGGACGCGCCGCATTTCCCGAGCGGATTGGTGCCGGGCGATGGCGTGCACGTGGTGTGGCCCATGCTGCTCGGCTTGAATCGCGGGCGTTACTTCCTGATGACCGGCCAGCAATTGTCCGCGACCGAAGCACTCAATCTTGGGGTGGTAAACGAGGTGATGCCCCAAACGGCGCTGCTGAAGCGCGCGTGGGAACTCGCGCGCATTATTCGCGAACGGCCAGCGTTGACGGTGCGCTTGACGCGTGAAGCGATGCTGATGCAGGTGAAGCGCGCGATGCTCGACCAGTTACCGTACGGGCTCGCGTTGGAAGGACTCGCGGGGTGTGATTACTGGCCGAAAGAATTTGCGGCGGCGAATATTTCGAAGCGATAAGCGCCGGCATCTTCGGAACCTTCGCCCGTTACAGCGGGCGCCGATTCCGTCGTGCTATCGAATCGTTATCCTGGGCCGCGCATTCCGTCATCCCGGAATGCGCGGTCACAGCCGGTGCCCCAGCGAAAGCTGGGGGTTTATCCGGGATCCATCTTTAACATCAGGCGCCGTTGGATCCCGGGTCTGCGCCCGGGATGACGGAGTGAGCGGGCGTGCGGCGAAATGAGCATGCCCGGGATAACAGAATCAGCCCACCAAGGCAAACCCCGCGTACCCATTCGCGGCTACCTGGTTACACTTTTCCACATACGGCGGCACGCCGATGTAGGGCATGAAAATGCGTGGCTTGCCTGGAATATTGGCCCCCAGATACCACGAATTGCAGTGCGGGTAGAGGGTGGTGTGGGCGACCGCGTTGACATGTTCGACCCAGGCATCTTCCGCGCTCGGACTCGCCTCAATCTCACGCATGCCGCGGCCATCCACATAAGCAATGCAGTCGGCGATCCAATTCACATGCTGCTCGATCGTGGGCAGCATGTTCGAGAGAACTGACGGACTTCCTGGCCCGCTGATCGTGAAGAGATTTGGAAAGCCGGCGGTGGCAAGGCCAAGATAGGTGCGCGGCCCCGCCTGCCATTTTTGTTTCAGTGCGAGACCGGCACGGCCACGCACGTCTATTTTTTCCAACGCGCCGGTCATCGCATCGAAGCCGGTCGCGAAGATCAAACAATCGAAGGTGTAGGCGGTGTCTCCGATGCGTAATCCGTCCGGCGTAATTGCGGTGATCGGGGTGGTGCCTACATCCACCAACGTGACATTTGGCCGGTTGAAAGTGGCGTAATAATTGGTGTCCAGACACAGGCGCTTGCAGCCGACCACCTGCTGCGGCGACAAAACTGCCGCGACTGCCGGATCCTTCACAAGGGTGCGAATCTTCTGGCGGATGAACTCCGCAGCAATCTCATTGGCGGCCGGATCGATCAGCAGATCGCCGAAGGCAGCCAGGAAACCTAAGGACCCGCGCTGCCAGCGCGCCTCAAATTCCTTCTCTCGCTCGGCAGCGGAGGCGGTGAGCGCGGAGTCTTCACGTTGCTGAAAATCCACGCCGAACGGTTGCTGCCAGTTGTGCGCGCGAAAAACGGCATAGTCGGCTTTAATCGCGGCGGTCTGGGCCGGATCAAGCGGGGCATTGCGCGCCGGGATGGCATAAGTCGCAGTGCGCTGGAACACGTGCAGGTGGGTTGCTTGTTCCGCGATCAACGGAATCGATTGCAGCGCCGAGGAGCCAGTGCCGATGATGCCGACCCGTTGGCCGGTGAAGTCGACGCCGCCATGCGGCCAATGGCCCGTGTGGTAGGTCGGACCTTTGAAACTGTCGCGGCCGGGGATCTGCGGCAGATTGGCGGAGGACAAACACCCCGTGGCCATGATGCAGAAGCGTGCGGTGAGTTCAGCCCCCGGATCGAGGCGAATTCGCCAACAGCTGGCGGTCTCGTCAAAATGCGCGGCCACCACGCGGGTGTTGAATTGGATGTCGCGGCGTAAATCGAAACGCGCTGCGACATGTTCTACATAGCGCAGAATTTCGGGTTGCGTCGCATAGCGCTCGCTCCATTGCCAATCCTGCTGCAGCTCGGGCGAGAACTGATAGGAGTATTCCATGCTCACCACGTCGCAACGCGCGCCGGGATAGCGGTTCCAGTACCAGGTGCCGCCGGGGCCACTGCCGGCTTCGATCACGCGGGCGCGCAGACCGAGTCCGCGCAGACGATGCAGCATGTACAGACCGGCAAAGCCGGCGCCGACGACGATGGCATCGTAGGCGGTTAGTGCGGTGGCTGGGTTTGGGGTGACATCTGACACGATCGACTCCTCGCGTGGTTTTCTTGCTCAGCACTGTGGGAAATAAGTCTGCACCAAATAGCTCAAGTGAAAATACCTCCCCGCAGCAGCGGTTGGTAGCAAAGGCTGGCCAGCGCGGTGGTTGGCATTTCCTCTTTAGCTATTTCGGCATGGCGCTCCCTGCAGGATAACGTGCAGACCGCGCGGCGGCGAATGCTGGGCAGTTGGCGCGATCAGACATACACTCAACACGGTCAGCAAAAGTGAATTTACAAGGGGGAGTCTATGCGTTTAATGGTTCGGGGAATTGCCTTATGGCTGGTCGTGCAGGCCACGACGGCACTCGCGACCGAGACGATCAAGCCCGTCACGGCGGAACGCCTGATCGCAGGCACCGAAAATACCGCTGATTGGCTGATGTATGGCGGCAATTACGCGAACTGGCGGCACAGCCCACTGACTGACATCAACCGCGAGAATGTCGGCAAGCTGCGTCCGGCGTGGATTTTCCAGACCGGTGTTCCGGGGCAATTCGAAACCTCGCCGACAGTAGTCGATGGCGTCATGTACGTGACGGCGTCTTATAACAATCTCTTCGCCCTCGACGCGCTCACCGGCACTTTGCTATGGCACTACGAACATCAGATGCCGAGCAACATCCAGATTTGCTGCGGCCCGACTAATCGCGGGGTTGCCGTCGCGCGCGACAAAATATTCATGGGTACCCTGGACGCGCATCTGATGGCCTTCAACCGCGCGACCGGCGACATCGTCTGGAACATCAAGATGGACGAGTTCGCGAACGGCTATAGCTCAACCTCAGCGCCGCTCGTCGTCGACGACAAAGTGATTATCGGCATTGCCGGCGGCGAATACGGCGCACGCGGCTTTATCGATGCCTATGACGTAAATACCGGCAAAAGGATTTGGCGGCGCTACACCATTCCCGCCGCCGGTGAAGCGGGGGTCGAGACGTGGGCCGGGGATTCGTACAAAACGGGTGGCGGTCCGGCGTGGGTGACCGGCACCTACGATTCGACTCAGCGTCTGCTGTACTGGGCAGTCGGCAATCCTTCACCCGACTGGAACGGCGATCCGCGCGAGGGCGACAACCTCTATACCAATTCGGTCCTCGCGCTGAACCCGGATAACGGGGACCTAAAATGGCATTTCCAATTCACGCCGCATGATGTGTGGGACTACGACGGCAACACTGGCCTGTTCATGATCGACGTGGAACACGAGGGCAAGCTGGTGCACGCACTCGCCCAGCCCAACCGTAATGGCTATCTGTATGTGCTCGATGCCGCGAGCGGCAAGTTCCTGCACGGCGCGCAGTACACGGACACTCTCAACTGGGCGACGGGTCTCGATCCCAATGGACGACCGATCCTCGATCCAAAATACGTGCCCATCGCGGGCGGTAACCCGGAGTGGGTGTGTCCGGGCAATGTGGGCGGCCAAAACGGTTCGTATACCGCGGCCTACAGTCCGGAAACGAAATGGATTTATGTGCCCGTGATCGAAAGCTGCGCCAAGATGGAAAAGCAGGCCGCGGTCTTCCTCAATGGCACGCCATACTGGGGCGGTGGTCCGGGTGAGACGCAGGCCGAAAACGGCGCCTATGGCCATTTCTCAGCGATCGATCCGGCGACTGGCAAGATCATGTGGCGCTACAAGGATCAGTTTCCGATGGTGGGCGGCACCTTGGCCACTGCTGGCGGGTTGGTGTTCACCGGCAATCAGCAGGGCTACGCGTTGGCCTTCGATGATCGCACCGGTCAACAATTGTGGCAGTTTCAGACCGGTTCGATGATCCGGGGTCAGCCCGTCACCTACAAAATCGGGGGCACCCAGTACATGGCGATGCCCAGTGGTGGCGGTGGCCTCGCGGTCAGTATCATCGGCGAGAATCCCAATGTGACCCTGGGCGCCGCGTTAGTGGTGTTCAGTTTGCCGTGAGGGCGTTCTTACGCGCGGCGCGCGGTCTGCCGGGGTGTCTCTGCGTCGGGCTGGTGCTGCTGGCGCTGACGGCACATGCCGCGCCAGCATTACGGGTTTGTGTCCTCTCACACAACGAGCCCTATGCCGCGCGCGCGACTGGGCAGGGTTTCGATCTTGAAGTGGCGGGCGCAGTGGCGCGCGAACTTAAACGTCCGCTACGGGCTGTGTGGAGCGACAATCCGGCCACGATCCAGGAAATCGATGACAGCGATTTCCCGGTTCAGCGCCTCGCAAAAAGCGCCTGTGACGCGATCTTCAGCATGCCTGGCCCAGCGCGTGACACCTTGCGTGGCATGCCAAACCTGGCGCTGGGGGCCGCCTATTACGGTGCTGCCTTTGAACTGATTGGCCCCCCCACGACCGCCTCGTCGCTCCAGACACTGCGCAACCAGCCGGTCGCGATTCAAGCGCAAACCATTGCAAGTTTTGCCATCGCGATTCTGCACGGCAAGCAACGCACGTTTTTTTCAACCCTGAGCGCGCTCGAAGCGGTCCAGCGCGGCGATGCCGTGGCGGCGCTGCTGTGGGGACCGACTGCAGGCTGGCAGTTACAGCGACATCCCGCCCTCAAGCTCACCATTGCACACGGCTATGTGCCGCCGGCGGCCTTGGCGTGGAATCTCCACGTGGCGACGCGGGCGGCCGATTCAACGTTGCGCGAGGCGATCGATGCTGCGCTTAAGCAGCTCACCAGGCAGGGCCATCTGCGGAGGATCGCCGCGCACCATGGCATCCCCCTGCACGCGCCCTTTGCCGCGACCTACAGCCTGACCGAGATCAATAAGCTGCGCTAAACCTGGCAACGGCAACCCTTCAGGCTGCCAGCACGATTCGATTCTTGCCGGCAAGCTTGCCGCGATACAACGCGCGATCTGCGCACGCCAGCAGGTCGTCGAGGGTTTGGCCTGGCACGAACTGCGCAATACCAAAAGTCATCCGTACCGGCACGTGGGCATTGCCGCAGGGCAGCGACTGGCCGGCGAGCTGCTGCTGGATCCGCGCCGTGACTGCTGCCGCTTCGTCGGCCGTGGTCTCCGGCAGAAATGCCAGAAACTCCTCGCCGCCCCAGCGCGCCACGTGATCCTGCGTGCGGACTGTCTCGCGGAGCAGCCGCGACACCGCGGTTAACACGTCATCACCGCCTTGGTGCCCATACTGGTCGTTAATCGCTTTGAAATTATCAATATCGCCGAGGACCACGGCGAAGGCACGACCGGTGCGATTGAAGCGCTCAATTTCTATTTGCATGTGTTCGCTTAAGGAGCGCCGGTTGAGGAGACCGGTTAACCCATCGGTGGTCGCCAAACGCGTGAGATCGGCGTTCAGCGCGTGTAATTCCTGGGTGGCGCGACTCATCGCGAGCGCATAGGTGTGGGCAAGAAAGCCCAGGATCAAACTGAACACCACGGTGTTCAAGCTGCGGATAAACATCACCACTGGCGGGAGATTTTGGTTGACGGGATCGCGCAAAATAATTTCCAGCAACCCATAGCAACCCGTTAGCGCAGCGAAGATGATGAATTTGACGGTTAGCGAGAAATACGGACACACCAGCAGAAAAATCAGGACCAGGAAGCCGAACAGGTGGAAGTTCGCATCCCATCCCAGCAGCGAAGTCGCGAAGAACGCGTGCCCGAGCACTGCCACTGAGACAATCCCCAGCGCCCAGAACAAGTGTTCGCGCGCCAGCAACCACAGCGCAAGCACACTGGCGGCGATCGCGCCCATGTTCGCCACCGGCATATACGGAATGCCGAGGGCTAGGAATATCAGAAGGTAGCTGCCATACGAGAGCAGGCTCGTCAGCAACATCACCCTGAAGACCGCTTCGTAACGTTTGCCAAGTAGTGCGAGTGGAGATTTCATAGAAGACTCATGGAGATCGGGCAATTTTTCAGTGGACTCGCGTACGCATAGCCCGGGCTCACAAATTTTAACGCGCCATGCACAGCGAAACGCAGCACGACTCTGCACAGTTCAATCAAGAAAGCCTCTGTCCTTCAAGTCGTTCTCGCGAATGTATTCGCGATAGACCAAAGCGCCGATCACCACCAGCGCAATTAAGATGCCGCAACTTACCGTGATCTTGAAAAAAATGGCGCTGGTGAAGATTGCAAACCACAGCTGTAACAAGGCCAGCACCGCCCATAGTGCAGTGAGTCCGACCCCGATAATCGAGGCAAGTTTCATTTATCGCGTTCCATGATCACGAGATACGCTTCGCGCGACCACAGCAGCAGCATGCGCCGCACATCTTTTTCCATGGTCACTACGCGCCAACCCTCTGCGGCGTTTTTGTTGAGAAATTCCGAGAAACGTTCCGGGTCTACTTTGGAGGCGCCGAGGAGCAACGAGCCAAGCATGCCTTCGCGATAGATCACGGCCTTGTATTCTTTCATGGTCAATTCCTGGGTTGCGGCATTGGACACGCCGCCAGCAGTGTAAGCGGTCGCGCGCTCGCCACCGCATAGGGTTCGCGCGCTGCCCCATCGATTGACGCCGCGGGCAGACTCACGCGTGCAATCACGCGGGCGGGCGGCCGCGCGCGTTTACCGCGTCCGTTGGAGACTTGTTGTACATTGTTTTCGGCCTGCTGCCCGGGATCGCGATCGAGCAACGGATAGCCGGCGCGATCTTCGAATAACGCGAGAGTGAGCGGGCTTAAACGATACCAGGCATGCCCGTTGCACTGCTGACAGGTGCCCACCCGACGTTGCCAGGTCAAGGTGATTTTCTCCCATGCTTCAAGTTCAGCGCCAAAACACTGGCTGGTCTGCGCGCTCAATTCTCCCGTCATCGCATACGGTGCCTGGCTTAGCGCCTGCTCGGGGTTGAGGTAACCCCAACCATAGCTGCGATCGTAATGCGCGCCAAACGGATAGAGACCGTGCGCTGCGGCGTAGGGATCCTCTGCGCAACCGGCCCCGTTGCCCTGGGTCAGCGGCGGCGGTTGTCCGCCGCTGCTCCAGGCATCTGCGCTGTTAATAAGAATCGCTTTAATCTGCATCGGTTCGCGATACCCCTGGCTTAGCAGACGCGCAGCGACTGCTCCCACTATGGCGGCGGCGGGGCTACTTCCTGAATTCAACTTGCGAAAGTCAGTGTCAACTTCCGTGGCGGTGCCGAGGCGTGGGCAGAAGGCGCAGGAGAGTTCGCGATCCGCGACGCAGCGGCTTAGACAGTAGGCGGGATCAACGCCCGTGGTACTTACCCTTATTCCTGGTGCGACCAAATCGAGTAACCGCCGTCCGCTGAGCGATGGCGCAGGGCTGCTGGTGCGGTAAATCTTGTGGCGCAAGCGATCCGCACTGGGCTTACAGGTGTCCCAATCGAAGGCGTGCATGTTGCCGACCACGATCCCGTTGTAGGTATCGCCGGGCACCGTCATGGTGGTGGCTGCGGCGTAGCCGCGATTGCCCGCCGACTTCACGACCACCAGCGCATCTTCCTCAATTGCGCGGTCAAGCAGGCGGGTCACCCCCGCCCAGGGGGTATGCGCGCAAGTCGACGCCTCGTTGCTGCACAGCGCACCGTTGCCCTGACTGTAATTGAGCAGATCTGGCCACGGGCGCGGACCTTGCGGGGCAAGCAGCCACGCCAAATCGCGCACGAGTTGGTTGCGACCCGCGCGCGTTTCCGGGCCCGCACGCGCGACCAGCGTCGCCGCGACGGGAAACGGCGACGCGCGGGCGAGCACCGCCACGCCGCCTGCACGAAGTGGCTGCCCCATTGCTGCTTCGGCGTAGATGCCGAGCATGGCACTGCCATGCGAGCGCAGCAAATCGCGATTTTGCGGAGCGCCCGGGGTACCTGGTTGAAAATAAAAGGGGGCGAGCGCACTCGCCAACAGGGGATGCGTGGCGTCTGCGCCGGAATCAATGATCGCCAGCACCGGCCCGGACGTTGCCGTGAGGGGTGCCGGCGCGATCTCGCAATCTGCGCAATTGTTGAGCATCACCGGTGCCGGCGCATCATCTTCACCCCCATGGCTTGCGACATAGGCGAACGTGGAGTGCGGGGATTGGGTCGCCGCCGTCAAAGCCTCCGACGTGGCGGAAGCCAGCGGTAGCGGAACATGGAGCAACAGGGCATTCAGTGGCGGCAGAGGTTCGAGCGTGATCGCTGTACGCACCGGCGCCGCTAGAAGCGTGGCTAATTCAGCTTGCACCTGAGGCCGCGTCTCTGCGTACGCTGCCAGCCGCGCCGCCAGGAGACTGCGCCGCCGGGCTTCAAGCTGGCTGGGCGTACGGTAGTGCTGCTTCAGTTCGGCCAGCGTGGCGGCCAGTTGTGGGGAGTCTTTCAGGAGTACCAGCAGGCTGGTCCTAGGGGGAGATGCGTAAATTGCTGCAGACCACAGACCGAGCAACAGGAGGAGCAGCGCATAGATTCCAGATTGCCGCCGCTGCGGCTTCTGGAATGACGGCATATTAAAGCAACGCGGGTCCCGAAGGTCGGCAGGCCGGATAAAGCCGGAAAGAAACTCAAAACCCGTCATCCCGGGCGCACACCCGGGATCCACGGACGCTTGATGTTCAGCATGGATTCCGGAGGCGCCAGGTGTCTCACCTCAAGCCGAAGCTCGAATCAATTGAACTGCTGCAAAAATCCGCGCAGATCGGCGTTGAAGGCCATTGGTTTTTCGAGCTGGCAGAAATGTCCCACATCGTCGTAGAACTTAATCTTCGCATTCGGAATATTGTCCGCCAGCAGCTGATTGTGCGCGACGGTGGTCGCGCCATCTTCCTTGCCGGCGATGATTAGCGTGGGTTGCTTGATGTCTTTCAGGCGATCCGTGATGTTCCAATTGAACACCCCGTTCGGATCGGCCGCACTCGCGAAGAACACCTGCTCGGTGAAGTTAGTTGGGTTGCGGAAGCAACCTTCCATGAAGGCTAGAATCTCCGGGCGATCAGCTTTGGATTTGGCCGCTACCGTGACACTCAACAGGCCACTGAACACCGCCCGCCAGTCCTTCTGCATCGCTTCGCCGGCTGCCGGATCCATGGTCGCGGCCATGTTGGTGGCGCTGCTCAAGATCAAATTGCCGAGTACGCGGGTAGGGGTGTCGAGGCTGGTCTGCATCGCGATCATGCCGCCAATCGAGTTACCGACCAACACCGCGCGCTCGATGCCGGCGTGTTCCAGAATGGCCGCGACGTCCGCCGCACTCTCGTTGATCCCATAGCCGCTGGCGGGCTTATCGGACAGCCCATGGCCGCGATGATCGACCACCAGGCAGCGATGATTGCGCGCGAAGTCGAACAACTGATTCGACCAAATATACCGGTTGGTGGTCCAGGGATGGAGGAACACAATGGGCAGCCCCTGGCCAAAGCTTTCGTAGTAAACGTTAACGCCTTTTCGATTAATGCTGGGCATGGTGAGTTAACCTCTTAGTTGATTATCGGAGCGGGCAGAGCAAGGCTGATGATAGCGGACATCGCGGCGTCTGGAAGTCAGAATTTAGGAGGGCCTTGCCGATCCTGCGGGGGCGAGAATTTGACGACCACCAAGCCGCGGCAAATTCCCTGCGATAAACGCGGGGTGGCCGGTCGCCGCCCGCAGCGCTTGGGCCCCAGCGGGCGATGGGAGTCGCGAGCACGGCGACCGGCACCCCCCCACTGCCGACAAATTTCGAATAGGAGGAAATAAAAATGCAACTCCCCAACGGCCTTATCGCGGTGGTCAAACGTGACTGTCCAACCTGTCTTTTAGTTGATCCCGTCTTGCAGGAAATCGAACGCCATGGCGTGCCGTTGACGGTCTACATTCAGGACGACCCGAGTTTCTCGCGCGCCTCGCGTATTATCGATGACCGAAATCTGGAGCACTCCTTTCGATTCGGGATTGAAACGGTACCGACCTTAATTCACATCGCGGATGGCCGCGAGACGCAGCGTGCCGTTGGTTGGCAGCGTGAGGAATGGGAGACCGTGAGCGGCCTTAAATCGCTGGGCGCGGGACTGCCAGATTACCGACCGGGCTGCGGCTCCAAGTCCGTCGAGCCGGGCACTGCCGAGCGCTTAGCGGTGCGTTATGGCGAATCGAAAATGCACGCCCGCCGTCTTACCGTCCCGCCGCTCGAGGATGACCTGGAGCTCTGCTTTGCGCGCGGCTGGAGCGATGGTCTGCCGGTGGTGCCGCCGACTGAGGCACGGGTTTATCGCATGCTGCAGGGCACGACTCGCGCGGCGGATGAAATCCTTGGCTTGATGCCACCCAACTTATCGCCCTGCAACGTCGAGAAGGTCGCGATCAATGCAGTGCTGGCGGGCTGCAAACCGGAATACCTGCCGGTGGTCATCGCGGCCGTCGAAGCCGCGCTCGATCCGGCGTTTTGTTTGCATGGCCTGCTCGCGACCACCTGGTTTTCGGGGCCGATGGTCATCGTGAACGGACCCATCCGCGAGGCCATAGGCATGAACTGGCAGGGCAATGTGCTGGGCCAGGGCAATCGCGCGAATGCGACGATTGGGCGAGCGCTGCAATTAGTGGTGCGCAATGTGGGGGGTGGGAAGCCGCAGGAAGCAGATCAATCCACCTTCGGCGCGCCGGGGAAGTACGGTTTTTGTTTCGCCGAAGACGAGCGCACGCCCTGGACCACCTTGAGTGAAGACCGCGGTTTTCGTCGCGATCAATCCAGTGTGACCCTGTTCAGTGCGGATGGTCCGGTGGGCTGTATCGATCAGAAATCGCGCGATCCCGCGAGTCTCATTTATTCGTTAGCGGGCAGTTTGCGGATCGTGAACCACATCGATCTCGCCAATGCGGCCGACGCCGTGGTCGTGATCGGGCCCGAGCACGGCCGCGTGTTCGATCAGGCCGGCTGGTCTAAGGCCCGAGTGGTCGCAGCATTGCACGAGCGGCTTCAGATCAGCGGGCAGGATCTCGGCATGGGCACCGCGCCGGGGGCTTCTAAAGATGCTACCGGCAGCGCTAAGCACGCCGTCTCTAAGTTCCGGCCGGAGGGCCTTACCCTGGCGCGCGCCGGCGGCCCGGCCGGACTCTTTTCCGCTATCATCCCGGGGTGGTTGATGAAAGGATCCCTCGGCACTGATCCTGTTAGCAAGGAGATTCGTCTATGACTTCCGTTCTGCTCGATCCCACCGGCGAACTCGATCCGGTGCAGCGCCTACCGTGTAAGAAACCGGGCTCGCTGACCGGCCTGACCGTGGGTCTGCTCGATATTTCTAAAGCGCGCGGCAATGTGTTCCTTGATCGCATCGATGAATTACTCGCTGCGCGCGGCGTGAAAATACTGCGCTTCAAAAAGCCCACATTCACGCGCCCGGCGCCCGTCGCGCTCCTGCAGGAGATGGCGCGCCAGTGTGATGTGGTGGTCGAAGGCCTGGCCGACTGAGGATCTTGTACGTCGTGCAGTTTGCATGACATCCAGGAACTCGACAGTCGCGGGATTCCCGGCGGTTTCGTCGCCTCGGAAGTTTTCCGCACCGCTGCGCGCACCCAAGGTGACGCCATCGGCTTTCATGCGGACAGTCTGTTCGTCGCGCATCCGATCCAGGATCGCACGGACGCCGAGATGCGCGCACTGGCGGATGAAGCGCTCGAGGCCGTGGTGGCGCTGGTGTGTGGCAAGGATTCACCATGAGCACTTCGCCCCTCAAGAAAATGCTCTCCAATGTGAAAGTGCTCGACTTCACGCAGTATCTCGCAGGTCCCGCCGCCACCCGCCTGCTCGCCGACTTTGGCGCGGACGTGATAAAAATAGAACGCACGCCCCACGGCGACCATGGTCGCAAAATTCATTATGTGGCACCTGGCGTGAGCGGTTTCTTTCTCGCCGCCTGCGCGGGCAAGAAAAGTCTCGCCATTGAATTTCGCAGTGCGCAGGGCCGCGCGATCATTCATGATCTGGTGCGCCAGGTGGATGTCGTGATCGAGAATTACAGCCCTGGCGTCATGGCGAAATACGGCTTCGACTATGCCTCGTTGAAGGCCATCAATCCCAAACTCATCATGTGTTCGATCTCAGGCTTCGGCCAGGATGGTCCCTACGCCAATTACACGAGCTTCGACATCATCGCGCAGGCGCAGAGCGGGGTGATGTCGATGACCGGGGATCCCGACGGCCCGCCGCAATACGTGGGCAATTATTTCGGCGATCCGAATGCGGGTGTGCATGCGGCGCTCGCGATCTGCGCGGCGCTCTATCATCGCGCGCTGCACGGCGAAGGGCAGTACATCGATATCTCGCAACTCGAAGCGTTGATTTATCTCGACTACATCAATTTTCCGCTATCGATGATGACCGGAGGCCGGCTTTCACCGAAGCGCTTTGGCGGAGACTTTTTCTCGATCTGTCCCTATGGCGTGTATCGCTCGAAGGAAGGTTACATCGTGTTCGCCGTCGCCGAGCATCAATGGGGCGCGCTGGTGCGCGCCATGGGCAAACCCGAGCTCGAACACGACGAACGCTACGCGACGCAAATCGCCCGCTGCGCACGGCGACCAGAAGTGCGCGCGGTGGTTGAAGCCTGGTTACAAACCTTCCCGGATGACGCCACGCCCTTACGCCTGCTCGCCGATGCGCGGGTACCCTCGGCGCCGATCCTCGATATTCCGCAAGTGCCGGAGCATCCGCAAATCAAGGCGCGAGGCTTGTTCCAGGACGTGCCGCATCCTGAGCTCGGCAGCACGCCGGTCGCGCGCTCACCGTTTCATCTCTCGACGATGGAAATGCAGATTCCGTTTCGCGCGCCGTACTTGGGCGAGCACAACGAAGAGATTCTGCGCGAGCACCTGGGCTATACCCCCGCGCACTTGGCGAGCCTTTATGCCGATGGCGTGATTGTGCAGGATGCTCAGGTGAAGACCTTGCGCGCGGCGGGCAAGCTGTAGCCAGACCGCGCCCGATTTCACGCCGCAAGGGACGCTACTTGCCGCGTAGTCGGCCGCCGTTTGCAGCGGCGCAGAGGCCTCCGCTTTCCAGCGCTCAACTGTCGTCAACTTGATTACTCACCTCAAAACACACTTCCCCCTGGCGGTTAGCTACCAGGCGCAACCCAAAGCCGACTTTCGCCGCAAGTTGCGCGGCCTGATACAGACCGACGCCTAAACCGTTCCGCGAAGGCACCACCTGCCGGAACAAAAGCGGCAACGTCGCCGCGGGGACTGGCGCACCATTGTCCGTGACTGTGAGGCGGACTGCGTCGCGCAGACTGACCAATTCCACATGGATCACCAGCGTCTGATCGCCCACGGCTTTGGCGCGTGCATTGTCGAGCAAATTCTCGAGCACGCTGTCGAGACACTCACCGGGCACGGGCAGTTCACCCTCTTCCAGGTGCGCCGTGAACCGTACACTGCCAGCATGGCGTGCACAAAGCTGCGCCCACCACAGCGCCAGCGCCTGATTCTCGCCGGTTTTCTCAGTCGGTCGCTTAAGTTTATCGAGCGCGGCCTGCAGGCGCTGCACAATCAGCGGTAATTGCCGTTGCAGGAGTTGCAGGGATTGTTCTTCGTGACCGACGCGGGTGGTGGCGGTGGCGAGCAGGTTGAGTGACTGGAGAAGATTTTTGATGTCGTGGGTCAGCCGCGCGCCGGTCGCATAAATCGCCTGCAAATGTGCTTGATGCGCCTGTTCTTGCGCGCGTTGTTTCGCGGCATGGAAGTAGCTCAGGGTGTCGATCAGCAGTCGGCAGTGCAAGAGCAAGGTGGGCCCGAGCGGGTGGTCGAGAAACAACGTAATGGCCAGCCTGTCGGTTTCGATGCGCGTGCTGCGCGCGGTCTCAGCACCACTCAGGTGATCGCCTAAGGAATCTTGCCAGCGTACGCCCACCACCCAGGGCGTCGTGACCAGTTCCTGCAAGGCCGCGTGCAGGAACTCGTCCGGGACTGGGATTCGCGCCGCGAGATCCGCCAGGCTCGCCATCCACACTTCGAAGGGCGTGCCAATATTCAGGACCGATTTCTCCCACAGCGCGCCCAAGCCCGTGCCCGTTGCCGGCGTCACCAACCAACTAATGAAAAGCAGGAAGGTTGCCACCGCGAGTAGTGAGATGAACAACGCTGTGGGATAGTCGAGCGCTTGGCGGAGTGTGATCAGCACGCTGCCGAGCGCCAGCAGGGCGGTCAGCAGCGCGACGATAATGCCGCGAAAAAAATCGATGGGGTAGGTGTGGCGGACGCCCCGTGCCACAGGAATAAAACCAATGACGAGCGGAACGGCGTACAACCCCGCATGGAAAATTTCGCGTACGGCAGGCTCGATGACGCCGGTCGCAAATAACAGAGGCACCACATTAATCAGCAACTCGGAGACCAGACACGCCAAGGTCAACATGTAGGTGAGACGTTCGCGACGCACTGAACGCGCACGCCCACTCACGATGCCGATCAACAGGATAAGCCAGGCGAACAACCACCATGCGTTAAGGGTGCCCACGAAGGTGGCGGCGAAGGCGAGGATCAACGATACCGCCGGCCAATCGAGGCGTTGCTCACGTTGCCAGATCGGCTGCCACAGGAAAAACAAACCGAGGTGGGCGGTCATCAGTGCGCGCGCCAAGGCACTGACAATATCCACCTGGAGGGCGGTATACAGCAGCAACAACATAAACGCGAGCACCCAGTGATCGCGCCGACGATCAAGCAGGACAGCAACGTCAAACAGTGTCGGCATGGTGCAATGAGCTCGCGTGGAGGCTGCTGGATCTCGGTGTTTCGCCGGGATTCCTTTACAATCAATCGGTGCAATGGCCGCAGTTTAACAGTCTGATCGCCCTGACCGCCTACGAAGTCCGGCGCACGCGCTGGGCTTGGCTGGTAGGTGGGGTAGTGCTCGCCGCCTATGCGCTCGCCGAGTTCGCGGCCAGCCTCGCCGTCACCGAAAGCGCAGCACTGAGGGTGACTTTTTATGCGGCATCGGTGCGGCTCGGCTTGGTGGTCGTGTTAAGTCTGCTGGTGACCGTGAACACGGTCCGCGATGAGGACGATAGATTCCTCCATTTGATGCTATCGCGGCCGCTTGGTCGCCCTTGGTGGGTGCTGGCCAAGTTCACCGGTTATGCGCTTGCGGGCACCTTGGCGGCACTGGTCGCGGTCCTTCCGCTGTGCCTGATGCTGCCCCCAGTGCCCGCGCTTGCGTGGGGTTTTGCCTTGGCCTGCGAACTCACGCTGATGAGCGCCGCAGCACTCACGGCGGCGTTGAGCCTGTCGCACGTGGCACTTGCCTTCTGTGCGGTGAGCGGGTTCTACCTGCTTAGCCGCGCCATGCATGCGATGGTGTTACTGACGCATGATTCGCTCCTTGCGCCGCTTACGTCTCTACAGCAAGCAGTGGCCTGGAGTGTGCAGTGGCTGAGTTATGGACTGCCGGATCTGGCGCGCTTCACGCAGAGCACCTGGCTGATCTATACCGCGCCAAGCCCCATCGATCTGCGGTTTGTCGCGACCGAAACGGTGCTTTATGGAAGTTTGCTGCTGGTGGTGGGGATGTGCGATTTTCAGCGACGCAATCTCTGACCCTGGCAACGGCAGTTCACCGCAGAACGAGCTAAACACGCCCATGCGCGGATTCCACCCCGATCATCGTTCCTGGCGGCAGGTCTCGCGGCGTGGTGCCATCGCGTTGTTGGTCTTGCTGAGCGCGCACGTGATGTGGCGCAGCCAGCTACCGACCCCGGCGACGGCGATGGGCCGCTTGCCATCACCGCCATTGCTCGCCATCGCACGGGTGCAAGCGCTTGGCGATGCGATCGCATGGTCCAAGTTCACGCTGTTGTGGCTGCAGGCGTTTGATACCCAGGCCGGCACTTCGATCGCGCTCCGCGACCTAGACTACGGGCGTGTGATCGGGTGGTTGGCACTGTGTCTGCGGCTTGATCCATCCGCGCAGTATCCCTTGCTGGCGGCCAGTCGCCTCTATGCAGAGATTCCTGACCCGGCACGCAGTCGCCAAATGCTGAATTTTGTGCGGACAGCATTCGCGGCGGATCCTGCGCGCCGCTGGCCCTGGCTGGCACATGCCGTGTATGTGGCACGTCATCGCCTGCACGACCAGGCACTCGCACTGGAATATGCACGTGCGTTGGCCGCCGCCGGCGCGCCCCAAATCCCGCATTGGGCGCGCCAGCTTGAAATCTTCGTGCTCGAAGATTTAGGTGAGCTTGAAGCCGCAAAGGTGTTGCTAGGCGGCCTATTGGCGAGTGGGCAAATCACCGATCCGCATGAGCAGCGCTTGCTCTCGGCGCGACTGCAGTCGTTGGAGGACGCCGCGCGCGCTGCGCAGTAACTCAACGCCAGCCCGTCATGGCGAGGAGTTGCAGGCGAACTGTCGTCAGATTCTCGACAGTCCTGACGACCAAGCAACATCTCAACGCTGCTACATTGGAAAATGCGTAACAGAATCAACGGCAGTTAAAGTGGTCTGGATCCTGCACGGGAAGCGGCAAGGTTTTGGGAATTTCAATTTGTAGGGCGCACCATGTCCACTCGCAAACAACAGGGCTTTACCCTCGTCGAAATCGCCATCGTGCTGGTCATCATCGGCCTGCTGCTGGGCGGGATATTGAAAGGTCAGGAGCTGATCACCAGCGCACGGGTGCGCAATATCGCCGATCAGAATTCCGGGGTGCAGGCTGCTTATTACGGCTTTGTTGATCGGTTCCGGCAGGTCCCGGGCGACTGGCCGAAGGAAAACGCGAAACAGGCGATACCCGGGGTTGAGCATGGGGGGAATGGAAACGGTCGCCTCGATCAGGATTGGACCGAAGCGCTGGCGTTATGGGAGCAACTCTCCAAGGCGGGATTCATTCAGGGGAGCTACACTGGTGGCGACTCGGAACCGGCAGCGGCCGATACCGACAAAGCGCCGCGCAACGCTTTCAACGGTTTTCTAGTGTTGTTCCGCTCGGATGATTACAAGGATATCGATACCTCGCCCGCCGAGCGCCTGAACCTGACCCTAGGCCGCAACATCCCTGTGAACGTGATGCGCGAACTCGATTTAAAGGTTGATGACGGACTGCCATTCTCTGGTGTCATGCGTCAGGCCCTGACCAGCGATGCGACGTTTGGCGAAACTGGTGAATCAGTCGCGGCCTGTGTGGACGAAACAAAAACACCGCCGATTTGGAACATCGCTGGCAACGAAGAAATCTGTAACGCCATCTATTTGTACTGAACTGAGCGCATCCCCGCACTGCCACGCCCGATGAGCGCGCCTCTGCTGCGCTACTCGGCGGTCTCGAAGTCCTACGGCGGACGCCGGATCCTGTCCGACATCAACCTCGAGATTGTCCGCG
>JANOVQ010000142.1:0-9388 GCA_031417495.1 Pseudomonadota bacterium
GAAGCGCCGGCCGGCGCTTCGCAGATGAACACCGGAATGTCCCGCGGCGTACGGCGCTGGTATAGATCGAAATCGGGATAATGCCTGCAGCACAACGGCCACACCGTGGCCTTCTCCTCGGCAGTCGCGCGGCGCGCAACGAGCACCTTGCGCTGCCCACCCCATTCGACTTCGATGCGCGGCTGCGCGACGAGGTTGTAATACCAGCCTGGATGATGCGGCCCACCGGCGAACGAGGCGACCAGGATCACGCCTTCGCGATAAGGCACGTACATCAGTGGCAGTTCGAGACTGCGCCCGCTCTTGGCGCCCACCATGTGCACCACGCAGACATCACGGCCGGCAAAGCGCGCGCCGAGCTTGCCATCTGAGAGGCGATACAGCGCGACTTGGGCGCGCGAGAGCAGCCGCGCAAAGGGCTTCATCAGGCGGTATTGGATTTCAGTGATGGGGCGTGGGGTGGTCATCCGTGCAACCTACCATTTCGCGGCAGCAAGCGTTGAGGGCCTCTCTATAAATTCGATCAAGGCGATGATGGCAAGGCGCAGCCAAGCGAAAAAACGGAGTCTACATGGAGTAAGTGAGCATTTTGAGCTCGGTCGCAACGCTGCCAGCACGCCTTCAGCGAATTTATAGAGGTGCCCTTGACCTGTTTTGCTGCTCGCCCCACCCCCATAGTGGCAGGCTATCCCGTGCTAAGACTCCCTCCGCCGGTGGTCGCGGCTGTCTAATCGCCGGAGAAAAATCAGAGTTTCCCGACGTAGGCATGCACCTCGAATCCTTCCCGGCGCGCTGCTGCCGCCAGTTGCTGGTCGAGGGTCACGAATTGCAAAGTCGGAGGATCGTTTTCAGCGGCGATGATGGCGGCCGCCAGTTGCAGGCTATCAGCGGCGCGCAATGGATGGGTGCGCAATAAGCGCTCCGCCGTATTTCGAATTGGATTCGAAGGCAGCATCTCTGCCCACGTGGTCGTTAATACGCGAAGGCGGCTGTACGCCGAATTCGCCACTTCGCTGGCAAGTGCCCCTTCTCGCTCCCGCCGCGCCAACGCTGACGTACATTCGACCACAGTCCCCCACCACACGATCATTTCGGGGTCTACCTGCAACAGTTGCCGCAAGTCTTCGAAGGTGGACTCCTGCACGAGCAGGGGCACGATTGCCGATGAATCCCAGAACCTCATCGCCCGTGGTGGCGATCTTCGAGCAATGCATCAACCACTTTTGCACCACCCCCCGCCGGTGGGACTAGGGTCTGCAAGTCGAGTTTCGCCGTCCCACGACGGAGCAGGCCTGTTCGCGCCAGGCGCTCAACTCGTCCGGCCGGATAGTCCGCTTCGGCCACACGTTCGATCTTCGCAATAGGTCGGTTGCGGTCGAGAATCAACACTGAACTCCCGGCGATCACCTTTTTTAAATAGGCGCTGAGCTGGTTTTTCAGCTCGGAAATGGTGACATGTTCCATGTTGGCCATCATAGTCATTCTATTTTGGCGCACAAGCCTCAACTATTGGTCGGCGCCATGAATTCAGCTTTCCGTGCAGACGTTTCGCACGGTGCTACTTCGCCGGCTTCAGGTTGATGGGAGCCACGATTCGTGGCCGCAACATTCCAAGGGTTTGTGGCCGCTGGCAGTGCACTATCAACGTTAGCGAGCAACAAGCCAAATCCTTCGCTCTATACTTCAGGCTCTGCTGAAGGAGCTTACTGTGATGCCTGAAGTCCTGATCGAATACGCCGCCAGCCTCATGATCATCACGATCAATCGGCCAGCAATGCGCAATGCGGTGAACCGCGCGGTGTCCCATGGGGTGTGTGCGGCCATCGATGAACTGGAGGCGCGGGACGATCTGCGGGTGGGGATTCTCACTGGCGCGGGTGGCACCTTCTGCGCGGGCATGGATTTGAAAGCCTTTCTGCAGGGCGAAGTCATTCGCATAGAGGGGCGCGGCCTGCTCGGCATCTCGATGACACCCCCGCGCAAACCTTTGATCGCGGCAGTGGAAGGCTATGCACTTGCCGGCGGCTTTGAAGCGATGCTCACCTGCGATCTCGCGGTCGCCGCGCGCGATGCGCAGTTTGGGCTCCCCGAAGCCAAACGCGGCCTGGTCGCCGGCGGCGGCGGATTAATGCGTCTGCCGCGCTTAATCGCGCCGCGCATTGCGCTGGAGCTCGCGCTGACCGGCGACATGATCAGCGCTGAGCGCGCAGCGCAGCTGGGGCTGTTGAATCTTGTGACTGAACCGGGTGAGGCGCTGACCGAGGCGCGGCGCCTGGCCGCACGCATTATCGCCAACGCGCCGCTGTCGGTCGCCGCCAGTAAACGGGTGATGGTCGAACAGCAGGACTGGTCGTTGGCGGAACGCTTTACGCGGCAGCAGGAAATCACCGGGCCGGTCATCGCCTCCGCAGACGCGCGCGAAGGGGCGGCGGCGTTTGCGGAGAAGCGCCCTGCCAATTGGCAGGGACGCTAAGTCTGCACCCGATCGACCCACCGCGAACTCCTCGACTTTGAGCGAACACCATGATTCCACGCACCCTCTTCAGCAGTGATCACGAAATGTTTCGCGCGACGGTGCGCCGCTTCATCACTGAGCATGTGATGCCGCATCACGCAGACTGGGAAAAGGCGGGACAAGTCCCGCGCGAACTGTGGTTGAAGGCCGGCGAGTTGGGCCTGTTATGTTGCAACGTGCCCGTCGAATACGGCGGCATGGGTGGTGATTTTCTGCATAGCACGATCCTCATCGAGGAATTTGCAGTCGCCGGCGCCACCGGCCCAACGTTCTATCTGCACTCGGATATTGTCGCGCCCTATTTGGTGGATTTCGGCAGCGAGGCGCAAAAGCTCCACTGGCTGCCACGCATGGCCACCGGCGAAGTGGTGGTCGCACTCGGCATGAGCGAACCTTCCGGGGGCAGTGATATACAGGCGATGCGCACCCAAGCCTTACGCGAGGGTGACGACTATGTCATCAACGGACAGAAAGTCTTCATCACCAATGGCCACAGTGCGGATCTCCTGCTGCTCGCGTGCAAGACAGATCCGAAGGCACGCGGCAAAGGCGTGAGCTTGATTCTGGTCGAAACCAATCGGCCCGGCTTCGCACGTGGCCGCAAGCTCGAGAAGCTCGGCTGCAAGGCGCAGGATACTTCCGAGTTGTTTTTCGCCGATCTGCGCGTGCCGCTCAGCAATTTGCTGGGGACTGAGGGCAGCGGCTTTGCGCAGCTCATGACGCAGCTCGCGCAAGAGCGTCTGATTCAAGCGATTCGCGGTGTCGCGAGTGCGGAGTCTGCGCTGCGCTGGACTCTCGACTATGTCGCCGAGCGTGTGATGTTCGGCCACACCTTGGGCGATTTTCAGAACACCCGCTTTCAGCTGGCGGAGCTGCACGCCGAGGTGCTGGCGCAACGGGTATTCGTCGATCGCTGCATCGAGCTGCACCTGAAACGCGAACTTGATGCCACCGATGCGGCCGCCGCCAAACTCGTGACCACCGAGCTGCAAGGGCGGGTCATGGATCGCTGCCTGCAATTTTTTGGCGGCTGGGGTTATCTCTGGGAAACCCCGATTGCACGCGCCTTTGCGGATGCCCGCATGTGTCGCATCGGCGGCGGCACGGTTGAGGTGATGAAACAAATCATCGGTAACTCGCTGCTCCCGAAGACGCCTAAATCGACGAATGGGCGCGCGCCATGAACAGTGCGCGATCGCTGCGTGACCAAGCCTGCGTGAGTGGCATCGGTGAGACCGCTTATCTTCGCGGCTCGACCAAGACCGCCTTTGAACTCCAGCTCGAAGCGTCACTCGCGGCAATTACCGATGCGGGCCTCAAACCAAAAGACATCGACGGAATTATCCCGATCGGCGTCGTGAGTGGTACAGCGGATGATTTCATCGAAAATTTCGGTATCCCGGATCTACGTTTCTCGGCGGTGATTCCGCACGGCGGTGCCAGCCCGGTGATGGCCTTGCAATGCGCGGCGGTCGCGCTTGCAGCAGGCGTCTGCAATCACGTGCTGATCACTTTTGGGCGCAATGTCACCGCTGCCGCGCACAAGGCAGGCGCGCGCATCCATCAGATGCCCCAGTTCCACTATGTGACTGAGTTTGAATATCCCTTGGGTGCGATTGCACCCGCCCAGATCTATGCCCCGATGGCGCGGCGTCATATGGATCTTTACGGGACCACCGTCGCGCATTTCGGCGAGGTCGCGGTGGCGTGCCGCGAACATGCGCTGCGCAACAACAACGCCATCATGAAGAAACCGACCACATTGGAAGATCATCGCGACTCGCGGCTAATCGCTGATCCCTTTCGCTTGCTCGACTGCAGTTTGGAAAGCGATGGCGGGGCCGCCGTGGTGATCAGTACCTCCGCGCGCGCCGCCGATCTGCCGCACCGCCGGGTTTTTCTGTCAGGCCTGGCCACCGGGCACCCTGATTCGCCAGATTCGATCACTCAGCGCCAGGACATGACAAGCCTCGGGCTCGCCAAAGCCGCGCCGCGTGCCTTCGCGATGGCCGGCGTCACCCCCGCCGATATTGATGTCGCCGAGATCTACGACTGCTTTACCTACGCGGTAATCCGCCAGTTCGAGGATCTGGGCTTCTGCGCCAAAGGCGAAGGTGGCCCGTTCATCGCCGATGGACGCCTGCGACCGGGCGGTGCCTTGCCCACCAACACCCACGGCGGGCTGCTCTCCCAAGCCCATGTGTGGGGCTTGAACCATATCGTTGAGTTAGTGCGCCAACTGCGCGGCGATGCGGGCCTGGCGCAGGTGCCACACGCCGCGGTGGGCCTGGTCACCGGCTACGGAGACATGGGGGACGGGGCGCTTGCGATCATGCGTAGAGGATGACGGAGAATCGGAAGATGGGGCGGAAAGGGCACCGCACCCGCCGTACTTGGCGACCTCCCAAACCCCGCCATCCCGGAAAGCGCGAAGCGCTTATCCGGGATCCATCCTCTACCTCAAACGTCCATGGATCCCGGGTCTGCGCCCGGGATGACGGAATCTGCTGTCGGCATGCGGCGGGTACGCTGCGCTTTTCCGCCGTTCACCACTCACTATTCACGTCAAGGATCCAGATCCACCAGCAACTGCTCAACCACGCGGAAACGCGTGCGCTGCGGCCGCACGGTGGGCGCGGCGCGGCGCAACTGAGGAAACCGCGCCAGCAGTTTCGCGAAGGCAATCTGCGCCTCGATCCGCGCGACGGAATTTCCGGCACAGGTGTGGATGCCGTGGGCGAAAGCCAGATGTCGATTCGGTTCGCGGCCCACCTCAAAGACATCGGGATGAGGAAACTGCCGTTCATCACGATTGGCGGAGGCGATTACCAGATGAAGAAAGGTCCCGGCGGGGACTGCCACGCCACCGATCACAGAATCACCAAGCGCGCGACGGTTGCCGATCTGCAAGGGGCTCTCAAAGCGCAGCATTTCCTCGATCGCTGATTTGATCAGCGCGGGTTCCTCTATCAGGCGTGCTTTCTGCTCCGGATAACGCAGCAGCAAATCGACCCCATTCGCAATCAAACTTCCGGTGGTGTCATGCCCGGCGTTCAACATAAAAATGGAGTTGTGCAGAATCTCGAGCTCGCTCAAGCCTTCGCCCGCCTCGCTCGCTTCAATGAGCGCCCACAACACATCGATAGCTTCCGGCCTCGGCGGATTGGCACGCTTGCGCACAATGAGATCGCGCAAATATGCTTTGAACTCCTCGACTGCGCGATTGCCGCTCGCCAATTGATCAGCGGTGCGCACGGGTTCGAGTGCGCCCAAAATCACATTGGCCCAGCGTTGCAGTGGCTCCCGCTCAGCGAATGGCACGCCAAGTAAATCGCCAATCAGATTGAGCGGAATCACCAGCGCGAATTCTGTCACGATATCGAGGCTTGGCTGGCGCGCCGCGCGCGCGAGCAACTGATCCACCATGCGGCCGATACTGCCCTCCATCTGGCGCAGGGTGCGCGCCGCAAAAAAGGGGCCAAGCAGACGACGAACCCGCGTGTGATAGGGCGGATCGTTGAACACCAATGAGGTGGTGTGGTGTTCGTAGAGCGGCGAGTCGCCGAAGCGCGGTTTGAAATCGATTCGCTTATCGGAACTGTAAAGCGCTGGATCGGACATCACCTGCTGGACGTCGTCGTAGCGCGTCAGCACATAGGAGCCATCGGGCTGGCGGCATAGCGGCGCGTGGTCGCGCAGGATTTTATAGTCGGGGTAGGGATCTTGCGCGAACGCGAGATCGACCTTGCCGAGCACGAATTGTGCCGCCGTTTCAGGGGTTAGTCGCATGGCTTCTCATGGTGACGGGGATTGTGATCCTGATAGACCTGGATAGCTCAATTCGGAAGATGACAGCAAATTGGAATATGGGGTGGCAAAGTGCAGCGCACCCGCCGCATGCCGACAGCAGATTTCGTCATCCCGGGCGAAGACCCGGGATCCATGGACGTTTGAGGTAGAGGATGGATCCCGGATAAGCGCTGCGCGCTTTCCGGAATGGCGGGGTTGCGGAAGGCGCCGCGCTTTTCCGCCCGATAACTATGCTGCGGTTCACCCGGTATACGAACCTAACGCGCGCCCGACAGCGCGGCCAACGGCACCAACCCGATCTCGGCACTGAATAGCCGTTCGCCAGCGCCGGTGTAACCCAGGCAAAGATGACTCTGCTGATTGCGCCGCAACGCCACGCCGCTAGGATCACTAACTCGGCGCTCAGCGGACACCAGCATATTGACTGTGTCGTTACTCCGCAGCCGTTGCGCGACCTCGCGATCAACCACGATATCGTGATAGGAATAGACCATCGGTGCGCGCAAAAAATCATAACCGCGCTTGGTGCCGCGTTCGAGCAGCGCGCAGGACACCAGGCTCACCGGAAACAACTCCGTGAAGCGCACGCGATCCTCGAGTTCGTCGAAATAGATTGCCGGATCGACATTCGCGCCAAGTAGAAAATTCTTGGCGTTCGCGGTGGTCATGAACTTGCGCTTCAGAAAGTACTCGGTGCCGGGAACTTCTGTGCGATCGCGAATGCGGTTCAGACTTAAGGGTTGCACCGGCGCAGCGGGATTGGTCGGCGCTTTCCCCACAAATCGAAGATGACCCGTCATCGCCAGACTGCGCGGCGTCCGCAGCGCGATGCGGTGGCTTAGCGTGGCGCCATCGGCGCTTTGCTGCGCCGGCTTGACAGTGAGTTCGACTTCGTCATCCACCCGCACTGCATCCGCGAAGGTGATCCGCAGATGCAGATAACGCTGCGGCGGCGCCGCAGGGTACAGCGCTGTGACCGCATGTAAGGCGAAGCTCGATAACTGAAAGCCCAGCACAATCGGGCCGCCGAACGGGTTGCCCGCAATGCGCTGCCATTTGTGCCGATCATGAAACGGGTTGAAGTCGTCGGTCGCGAAGCGCGCGACGTCAATATGCAGTCCGGTGAAAAGAGTCGCCGAATTCAACCGCCGGCAATGCCTATGAGGAACGCAATCGTCTCACCATCGGCCAAGGTGTCCTCCATGTAAATCCGGCGCCCTTTGGAATCCACATACATGGTGCCGCGCGCATTTAATTCGTGCGTCTCCTGGTCGATCAGCAGTGACTCCATCAACGGTCCGTATTTCTTGGCGATCGTGGAAGCCAACTCCGTGACCAGCGGTTGCTCGAGCAAAAAGGTCTCGCCTGGGATCTGCGTGATCTCGCGGAAGCGCGACTGATACTGGGTGTGCACCGTGATCATCCGCTACCCTCGCGCCAACGCCCCATCGGCGGCCAGCACTTCGGCCACATCTTCCATTCCGAGCGCGACGAGCTTGGATTCCTTCTGCAGACCACTCACCTTGTCCCAGCCGCGCCATTCGTAGTATTCGTCGAGCACCGTCTCGAACATGTCGGCGGCGACCCGTCCCGGATACATGCCCTCAGTGGTCGGTTCGTACATCCAGCGCTCGCAGATGGTGTCGTGTTCACGGCGCAGGCCCAGGCGGGAATTAAAGGCCTTCTCCAGATTACAAATTCGCTCGCCGTCCAACATTAACTCCTCAGGTGTGCGGGAAATGCCGGTGATACTCGCGTAGGCGGGACCGTAGTGTTCCTCGGGCGCGAAGCCCGCCGGATCCAGCATCCAATGGAACAGACACACTCCATAGGAATTCAGCAACGCGACCTGGTTTTCGAGCAGCGCGCTCGACGCGCCCTTCAGATCGGGGATCGTGAGGTCCGCCGCCTCCGTGCGTCCGTTGAAGTAGCGCTTGGAAAGATCACGGCGCTGGAATTTCTCGATCAGCCCAATGCCTTTCAAGTGATCTGCGCCGCGCGAAGACACCGCCATGTTGTTCATCCAGGTTGGGAACGGACGCATTTCCTCCGTGAAGGCAGCGCCGCCCTTGCCATAGATCGAATACTTCATGAAGTTCGTGCCCTTCAGCTCGGAGTAACGCAGTGCGCCCCAGTACGGCCCGTTATGAAATAACTCACCGAACAGGTTGTTGCGCGTGGCCACGTTGTGGACCAGCGCTTCAATATCTTCCATGTTGCCCCATTCGAGGCGCTGCCGTTTGCCAAACAACTCTTCGACATCACGTTCTGAAATCAGCTCGCGTTGTTTCAATTCCATCAGAAAACTGATCGCGCAACTCAGGTCCTGGTTGTCGATCCCGTAGTCGTTGGTGATTTTGCCCCAGTGCGCCACTTCCGCCCAATCCCGCACATCGAGCGCACCGGCCGCACTGGCGGTCGTCAGATACTCAGGCCGACGGAAAGTTTCGCCGACATATTTTTTGGCTTTTTCGGATTCCGTGCCGTCGATTTTGTAGCGTCCGTCGCAGGCGATGAAACAATCGGCCGAACAGACTTCAGAATACTTGTGATACTTCTTGACCCAGTTATCCGAGCGCACCTCGTCACCGCGAAACAGACAACCCTGATTGTTACGCCAGAAGTGGCCACCGATGTGTTGGTACATCTCAACCGCGCCCAGGGTACCGCGCCGTTTGAAACCATAAATCGATTCACGATCATCGATCATCTGGCGAAACGTTTGCGACCATTTGAGCAGGCCCGGCGGATTATGAATTTTGATCCCGCCGCTGCCTTGAACCACAATCGCCTTCAGATTTTTAGAACCCAGCACTGCACCACCGCCGCCGCGCGCATGAATGCGCGACGCATCCGACACCACCGAGGCGATCCCAGCTTGATTCTCGCCGGCGACGCCAATCGTCAGCGTATGTGCCGGCGATGGGTAGTCACCGAGTTCCTGGCGCAACGCGGCGTGGGTATCGGTGGAGTTCTTACCCCACAGATGGCCCGCGTCGCACAGCACGGCATTGCCATCGCAGATATAGAGATACACCGGCCGCGGGGCCTTGCCGGTGATCG
>JANOVQ010000143.1:0-1525 GCA_031417495.1 Pseudomonadota bacterium
GTATTCGCCAGTGCTCCTCGGTGCACTCCTCGTCGTCGAAGGAATTCACCAAGCCGATGCGCATCTTTCGGTTCGCCGAAGCAAGCATGAAGGCGAGATATTGTGAAAGGTCTTGTTCAGGCATGGTTATTGCTGCGAGAATAGGTGGCGACACGAATTCTATGGCCAGTCAGTTTCCTTGGAACGGGATTGGTGCGATGAAATGTGCATTTGCCCGATTTTGAACATGGTGTGAGCGCCGGAGGCGTGATGCGGCCGATGTCGACGGTTCCCCGTTCTCGCGATGCGCCGCTTGGTCCAGTTCGCTTGCCGTCGCATCGCCGAATGAATCGAGGTGAAGGAGGGAACTTCGTCCCCGAGATCAAACCTGGGCCGACGCTGCGGGTGGCGGTGTGCGTGCCGATGTGCGGCCTCGAGGGGATTTGGGGGCCGTCGTGCATTGCCTCGGCCGAACTGGCGGTGTCGGAGTTGAACACGCAGCGCGGCATTATCGGCCGGCCTTGCGAAGTGCTGCTGATTGACGCATCGGAACAAGCCATAGACCTCGGAGAAACCCTGATCGACCTTGTCGACCACGGCGAAGTCGATGCCTTGGTGGGCATGCATATCAGCTCGGTGCGGCAGCGCATCACGGCCGCTGTGGGCGGGCGTTTGCCTTACGTCTATCCCTGCCTGTACGAGGGTGGCGATACGACGCCCGGCCTGTACGCGATCGGCGAAACGGCGGAACGGCAGTTGCGCCCGGCAATCGCCTGGCTCGCGGAACATCGCATGTGCAAGCGCTGGATGCTGGTCGGCAACGACTATGTCTGGCCGCGCGTCTCGCACGAGATTGCGCGCGACTGCATTGCCGAATTCGGCGGCGAAGTGATTGCGGAAACCTACGTGCCGTTTGGTGCTGATGACTACAGCCAGATCTTCGACCGGGTGCGCGCGTCGCGTTGCGACGCCGTGCTGGTTTCCGTGGTCGGGCAGGACGCCGTTGAATTCAACCGAGGCTTTGCGCGCGCAGGATTGCACCGTGATGTATTGCGTCTGTCGTGCGCGATCGAAGAAAACCAGTTGCTCGCCATCGGCGCGCAGGGCACCGAAGGCTTGCACGTGGCCTTGGGCTATTTCGGAGTGCTCGATACCAATGCGAACGGGGCCTTCAAGGAGCGCTATCACAGTCACTTTGGTGAGCGCGCGCCGACGCTCAATTCCATCGGCCAGTCGGTCTACGAAGGCATGCATTTCCTGGCCGCTCTGCTTGAGGATCACGAGGCCGCGCGGCGCGCGTACCGTCGCGGCGTCGCGCGCCCTCTGGTGTACCCAAGCGCTCGCATTGGATCGAAAGTCGACGCCACAAGAAGTGGCCCGCCAATGTATCTGGCGCGTGCCGAAGGACACCTGTTTCACGTCATCGCGCAACTCTGAAGTTGCAACTGGCGGGTGCTTTCCCTGGAAAATACCTGCTTGACGCACTCCACGAAGCATCGCACACTGGCCGCAGCGTCGCACCGCAACCCTTCGGGAGTTCACCATG
>JANOVQ010000144.1:0-11521 GCA_031417495.1 Pseudomonadota bacterium
GGTTGGGGTGAGCGCAGCGAACCCCAACAATAACCCATCGCGTTGGCACTTCGATCACGCAACCTTGTCGACCTCATGTTCGGCTTCGCTGCGCTCACCTCAACCTACCTCTATGATCACAATCCAAACAGCTATCGCAGCTGCTTCAGGGTGAAATTAAGGCGACTTTTCCAGGGACGACTATCTACGCGCGATGAATCCCGGGTCGTTGATCCTCCACCACCCAGCTCGATAACGTGAAGCCCCGCGAGTTCGGATCCTGCACTTTCACCACCGCGCGCAAATCACAGGTGGTGCGCGTGGGCGTGATATCCAGCCGCGCATAACCGCGAAAGCGCGCCGTCGCAAATTTCACGTGCGGCGAGTCCTGCCGGACCAGGTCGATATAGCTGTCGTCGCCGCCATAGGAGCTGATTGAGGTGGTGACGATTTCTGCCGCAATCGGTGCCTGTTCCGGGCGCAGAAAATCTGATCGCAGATCGTTGACCCAGAAACTGTGTACATCTCCACTCAAGACAATGGGATTCGAAACGCGATAATCCACCAGGCGCTTGAACAAACGCGTGCGGGCGGCAGGATAACCGTCCCAGCTCTGCGTGCGCACTTTCTCATCGGGCCCTGGGACTTCGTCGCTGCGGGCGAGCAGAATCTGTTGCGCCAGCAGATTCCATTGCGCGCGCGAATCCTGTAGCGCTTGATCAAGCCAGATTTCCTGCGCGGTGCCGAGCAAGGTGGCGTTCGGATCGGAGAACTCGCCACAGACGCGCCCGAATTCATCGGTCAGCGCGTGTCGGCACGGCGGGTAACTGCGGTACTGGCGAGTGTCCAGCAGCGCGATCTGGGCGAGCCGCCCCCAGCTGGCCGTGGTATGAATGCGCATGCCTTGTGCACTCGGCCGCAGGTGCGCCGGCAGCGGCAGATGTTCGTAGTACGCCTGATACGCGGCGCGCCGCCGCGCCAGAAATTTAGTGCGCTCGGGATAGTACACCGAGCGATCGCGCTCGTAGTCGTTCTCGACATCGTGATCATCCCACACGCAGAGCCAGGGATAAGCCGCGTGTGCGCGCTGCAGATCGGGATCCGATTTATAGACCGCGTGACGGATGCGGAACTCATCAAGCGTGTAGGGATCGCGGCCGGTATGCTTGCGCACTTTCTCCGGTCCCCAACTCCCCTCGTAAATGTAGTCGCCGACATGCACGACCAAATCGAGATCGTCACTCAACATGTGGCGATATGCCGAATAGTACCCGTGCTCATAGTGCTGACAGGACGCGACGGCGATGCGCAGTAACTTTGGCGCGCTTTCGGCAGCCGGTGCCGTCTGCGTGCGACCGGTTGGGCTTTCCGCATCCCCGACCCGAAAGCGATAGCAGTACGCGCGGCCTGCCGATAGACCACGGACATCCACATGGACTGAGTGTCCCCACGCGGACTCGGCGCGGGCTTCACCTCGTTGCACGATGTGCTGGAAGCGATCATCGCGCGCGATCTCCCATTGAACCTGCACCGCCACTGCCGGCAAACCCCCGCCCGCTTCGAAGGGATGTGGCGCAAGGCGGGTCCACAGCGTAAACCCATCCGGCGTGGGATAGCCGGAGGCCACGCCGAGTGTGAAGGGATCGACGTTGAACGCAGGTTCAGCCCACACCCGCGACGGTCTTGGAAAAGCGGCAAACGCCAGGCCGCCAGCGAGGAGCCTGCGCCGGGTGAGTTGAAAGTCAGGCACGAATGTCAGCGCTGCTGTGAGCTCACCAAGGACAGATTTTGTAACGGCATGGGCTGCGCGCGGGACCGCAGTCGCCGCGCGCAGCCGACGCCACCGTCGCTACTCAGGCAGCATCTCACCCGAACCGCCAAAATCCGCCGGCATATCTTTGAACTTCGGCAGGCCATCTTTTACCTGGACCTTGGCTTCGCTGTAGAACACATGCAGACCGGGCGCAAAGGGCAATTCCGGAAGAATGGCGGCGTAGACATCGGTCAATCCCATCCCGGGATGTTCGCTCATGAGATGACCACCGCATTTCTTGCACCACTTGCGATAGCTGTTCTCGGTCTTGTGATAGGTATCGATATGCTCGGCGCCCTGGGTCACTTTCACTTGCGTCGGCTGCCACAGAGAGAACGCATTGATCGGGCCCGCCGACCAATGCCGGCACGAATCACAATGACAGTAGCCCATACCGGCTGGTGCGCCGGTGGCGGTGAGTTTGACGGCGCCACAGAAGCAGCTGCCCTGGTAAGTCGTCTCGGTGTTCATAGAGTTCTCCATAGGTTTAAGTTAAACAATGCGCTTGGCGCGCAGATCTGCAACTTGCGTTGCGCTATAGCCGAGTTGCGTGAGCAATTGATCCGTCTGTTCGCCCAAGCTGGGGGCGGCCGTGCGCACCCGCGTGGGCGTGCGCGAAAACTTGGCAGCGGGCCCGGTCAGGGGCACCTGTGCGCCGCCAGCAAGCGTAGTGATCTGCAGCATGTCACGTGCATGCACGTGGGGATCCTGTGCCGCCTCAGTGAAGGAATTCACGCGCGTAACGGCGAGTCCGAGCGCGTTCATCGTCGTTACGACCTCCTGCGTACTGTGGGTGACGCACCAGGCTGCGAGAATATGATCCACTTCCTCGCGACGCTGAATGCGCTCCAACCCATTGAGGCTTGCGAGATCGTGGCGCTTGATGTGCTCGCAGAATTTTTGCCAGTGCGAATCGAGCAGCACCCCGGTATAGACCCGCCCATCGGTGCACACGTACACATTGGCAGGCGCCGAGATCGCGAACTGATTACCCCAGCGCTCAGTCGTTAAGCCAAGCGCCCCAATCGTGAGTTGGCCATTGCTCTGGAAAATCAGACCATCCACCAGCGCAATATCCACATGCTGGCCTTCGCCGGTGCGATTCCGATGAAGCAACGCGCCCATGGCGCCGAGCGCGCCGTGTACGCCGGCCAAATCGTCGCCGAGAAAGGTGGGGGCTTTAGTCGGGCCGCCGTCCGGTTCGCCATTCAACGAAGACCAGCCGGTGAAATTCTGCGCGATGGGATCGTAGCCAGGCCGATCGCTGTAGGGGCCGAACTGACCAAACCCGCTGATGGACACATACACGACGTCCGGCTTTACTGATTTCACATCGTCGTAGCCCACGCCCCAACCGGCCAACGTGCCTGGCTTGAAGTTCTCGATCACGATATCGGCCGTCGCGCACAGCTGCAGAAAGATCTTGCGCCCCGCCGGATCCTTGAGACTCAGCGAAAGATTTTGTTTATTTCGATTGAGAACTTCCTGCATCACCGAAAGCGTGGTGCCAGGCACGAACGGCGGTATCCGCCGCATCACTTCGCCGTCAGGGTGTTCGACCTTGATCACAGTCGCGCCGAAATCCGCGAGAATGCAGCCCGCCATCGGGCCCGCCCAGGTGGTGGTCGCCTCAACCACCACGACACCCGCTAACGGCCCGGGCAGATCATGTCGTGCATTGGCGTAAAAAGTACTCTTCTCCATTTCAATCCAAATCGATAAGTGATTGCTGCACCTTAGTGCGCGCGATGGGTCACTGCAACTACCCGCGAGCTGGTTGCTTCCAGGGTGGTAGCGCACGGTGCGCGGTATGATTACGGGCGAGGCGCGAATGGCCGGCGCCGAAATAGCGTTCGCGCAAGGTCTCGCCGGCATACTGGCTTGGCATGCGACCACGTCGCTGCAGTTCCGGCACCACTAACTCGCCGAACTCCGCGAAGCCACGCGGCTGAATCACGGGTACCAGGTTAAAGCCATCACAGCCGCCTTCATCCATCCAGCGTTCGAGTTCGTCAGCCACGGTCTGCGGACTGCCGACGATTTTGGGCATCACGCTGCCGATCGAGAGAAATTCGCCGATTTCTTCGAGGGTCCAAGCGCGTTCGGGATCGACTGTCGCGAAGTAATCGATCAAGCCCTGAATGGCATCAGTTTTCATGCTCAGGAGGTTCTTGCCCGAGCCGAGCTGTGCGAGATCGACCCCGATCCAGCCACAATAAAGCGCCAGTGCGCCCTCGGGACTGCGGTACTTGCGGCAGGTCTCAAGTTTTAGTTGAGCCTCCTCGTCAGTGGGCGCGACGATCACCGTAATGCCGGGAAAATACTTCACGTCATCGCGGCGACGTCCAGCTGCAAGCAGCGCTGCGGACAGTTGCGTCACGCCGGCGCGACAGGCGTCAATGTTCGGATGAATCGCAAAGATCGCCTCCGCGTGGCGTGCCGCGAACTCCACGCCACGCCCCGATTGTCCGGCTTGGAACAAGACCGGCGTGCGTTGCGGCGAAGGCTCACACATATGCGGGCCGGGGACGTTGAAGTACTGCCCTCGATGATTGATCTCGTGAACCTTGGCGGGATTGATCAGCGTGTCGTGCGTGGCATCGCGCACCATCGCATCCTCTTCCCACGAGTGCTCCCACAATTGGTAACACACCTCCATGTATTCTTCGGCCCGTTCGTAGCGTTGGTCATGCGGCAGAATTTCGCCGAGACCAAAGTTCGCATTCGCGTCGGCGAGATAGGAAGTCACAATATTCCAACCCACGCGACCGTTGGAAAGATGATCCAGGGTCGAGAACAGCTTGGCGGTGTGATAGGGCGGATAGTAGGTCGTGCTGTAAGTGCTGGCGAAACCCAGATAGCGTGTGGCGGCTGCCATGGCGGGGATGATCAAGGTGGGATCGTTGCTCGGAAACTGCACCCCGTGGCGCACCGCTGCTTCGCGTGAACCGCGATAGACGTTGTAAGTACCGTGCACATCGGCCAAAAACAATGCATCGAAAAAGCCGGCTTCGAGAATACGCGCGAGTTCGATCCAGTAATGCACATTCTTGTAGCCTTCGAGCGGACGGTCTTGGGGATGCTTCCACTGTCCAATCGAGTGATGGCCAATGCAGCATTGCGTAAAGGCATTCATGTGGATCTGTTTGCGCATGGGTCATCCTCATGTGAGAAAATTCTGCGTGACACGGTCTGCGTCAGCGTGTCATAACTTACCCCAACCAGCCACTGACTGAGGAGATCCCATGGACCCTGAAAGCTTGAAAGCGCTCCAGGCGCCGCTCAAAGATCATTACCGCAGCGACCCCGGCAGCGCCTTGATCACTTTGCAGGCGGAATCGAATGGTGTGGAAGGGGTGGCGTGCAAGCTCGCCACCAGCAAAGGCCTGATCGAAGCCGGGCTCCACCCGGCGACCGGCGGCAGCGGTACTCAGGCGTGTTCCGGCGACATGCTGCTGGAAGCGCTCGCCGCCTGTGCCGGCGTGACGTTGCAGGCAGTGGCCACCGCCTTCGGTGTGACCTTGACGAAATCCACCGTGCGGGTGGCAGGCGATCTCGATTTCCGCGGGACCTTGGGCGTCGCCAAGGATGCGCCGGTCGGTTTCCGGGATTTGCGCGTGACATTCGAAATCGCGGCCGACGCGCCGCGTGAGACCTTGGCCAAGATCGTCACCACCGCGGAGCGCTATTGCGTGGTGCTGCAGACTCTTCAACAGCGACCGGCTATCAAGGTGGAGATGTTGTTGGGCTGAGAAGAAAATGAAGGTTGCGCTGTTCGATGCGATGGTCAGGCAACACGCTCAGTCTGGGATTTGGGGTTCGACGAGCGTGGCTAGTTGGGCCAGAGATTCCTGCCAGCCGAGATAGCACATTTCCAGTGGGATGACGGCAGGAATGCCGTCTTGCACGATTTCCAGCGCCGTTCCGCAGGAGACGGGTGCGAGCATCACCAGCGTTTGCATCTCGCCTTGGAGAGAGGGGTCATCGAATTTGTCCGTGTAGCGAATCCGTGCGGACGGAATCAGCTCGCGATATTCCCCACCAAATGAATGACTATTCCCGGACGAGAAATTCGTAAAAGTCATTCTGAAAGTTCCGCCCACCTTGGAATCCAGGTGATGGACCCGACAGGTGAATCCATAAGGCGGGAGCCACTTCGCCGTCGCAGCGGGATCGAGAAAGGCGCGATAGACTCGGTCGGGTGGGGCGCGGAGGACGCGGTGCAAGCGGACGGTGCCTGTGGCCATATTCATCTCCTGTGGGAAAACTCGGTGCCTAAGTAAGGTTTCCGGATCCTACCTTAGCGCCTACATCAGCGCGGGTCCTCGGTGACGCCCAACGCGCCGATGTGCGGCGCGACTGGCGCGGTTAGGGGTTCAAGGGGCCAGCGATCGCGAACCGCATACCATCAGAAGCTACTCTTATCAGACCGCTTTCAGTCTGTCTTTATATCCAGAGTTTCCACTATTCGCGCTGTCCAAATTAGCGGGGCCACCTCTCAGGACTACTCCGAATTCAGCAGATGCCACGCGGACGCAATATCATCAATCAGGCGCAGCCCCCAGGGTCCTATTGCAACGCCGGCGAGGAGATAACCCAGCACGGCGGCGAATCCGACGTGCTTCATAACGGCCATGCAGACCACGGCGGCGGCGAGGTATGTCGCAATATGCGAAAGTTCGTTCATGCTTGAACCTAGAGTCGCTAGATAGAAGCGCAGAATAGCGCTGTTGGCCGGGTGCTGACGATCTCACCACATCGATTGTCTGCAGCGGAACTCGGAATTGTGCCCTTAAGTTAGCGCCAGCGGCGTACGAGGCGCCAGAGAAAAATGCCGCGCGACCTTCTACACTTAGCATAGAGTCTCTAACAATAACGAGCACCAATGCGCGGCCAAATCGCGGTCATGACCGAGCCCGGTCATTTAACGTTTCAAGAATACCCCGTGCCGCAACCGGAGCCCGGCGGCTTAGTGCTGCGAGTGCTGCGCAGCAATGTCTGTGGCAGTGAAATTCACATTTGGTGCGGGCATCATCCGACCAAACGACGCGGCGGCCTTGGGCATGAAACCGTCGGCGTGATTGAAAGGCTCGGCGCTGGCGTCACTCGCGACTTCGCCGGCGAACCCGTGAAAGAAGGCGATCGCGTGGTTGCACCCTATTTCATTCATTGTCGACGGTGCGCGCCGTGCCGGCACGGCAAAGTGCATCTATGCGATAACGCCTACACCTACTGGGGGCGGCAGCCCGAAGAAGATCCGCATTTTCATACGACGTTTGCGACGCATTGGTATGTGCACCCCGAACAGGCGTTCTACAAAGTGCCGGATGCGGTCTCGGATCGGGCGGCGGCAAGCGCGAATTGCGCGTTGAGCCAGGTTTACTTTGGTTTGGAACTCGCGAAAGTGCGACTCGGGGACAAAGTCGTGATTCAAGGCGCTGGCGGACTTGGCTTGAATGCCACGGCGGTCGCACGCGAGATGGGCGCCGAAACCATCGTAATCGATGGCGCCGCGAATCGCTTGGCGGATGCGCGGCGCTTCGGCGCCCATCACGTGATCGACATGAAAGCATTTCCGACAGTCGAGGAACGCATCGCACAAGTCACCAAACTTACCGACGGTGGCGCCGACATTTGTGTTGAAGTCGCCGGCGTGCATGACGCATATCCCGAGGCGGTGCGCTTGCTCCGCACGGGAGGGACCTTGCTCGCGATGGGAATCGTCAATCCGGGGAAGACGATCCCCTTCGATCCGGGCTTCGCCGTGCGTCGCGGATTGACCATGCTCGCGACCGTACGTTACCCCGCTGAGTATCTTAAGAAATCGCTCGAATTCATCGCGCGCTATCGCGACCGTTATCCTTTTGATTCGCTGCTCGATCGCGACTATAAGTTGTCAGAAATCGAACATGCGCTACAGGACTCAGCGTCACGACGGGTGACTCGCGCGTCGATCGTCATGTCTTAATGTGGGCAGCAGGTGTTCAGAACTTAGGCTTTTGACTTTCATTGATTCGTCGATACGCGAGTTCGGTACATCCCAACTTCCCAGTGGCGCTCGGAACGACGGTGCCTGCGCTTAAAGTGGCGCACGAGGCTTGTGGGAAAAATGCCGCGCGGCTACCAGCAGCGCAGCCACCTGCAACAGTGCGCAAAAATACAGAGGTGCACCCACTCGCCAATCACTGGTCGGGAAGTGCGACACTGCCGCCATCAACGGTGCGCCGAGCATCGGCGCGATGACGGCCATGAGACTCGTGAGCGACGCGACGGCACCCATGGCGTCACCTTGGGCACGCGGATCTGCCGCATTGGAGACGATGCTCTGAATCGCGGCAGTGACTGTCCAGCCGAGCAGGTTGCACGCAATCACTGCAAACATTACCCAGCCGCTGGTCGCCAATCCCCAGCCGAGATTGCCGAGCGCATTCGAAGCGAGGCCCAGGAGTGCGAGATGGCGGGCGCTGAAGCGACGCATTAGAGGGGTGAGCAGGAAGCCTTGCACCAGGGTGGAGGCCGCGCCCATCGCAAACAAAGACCAGCCGTTTTCCAGCGGGCCCCAGGCGAAGCGGAAAGTGGTGTAGAGCACCCAGGTGGTATACATCACGTAAGTCGCAAGATTGGTCAGCGCAATGACCCAGAGCAAACGGCCGATGCCGTGCAAGCGGCCGAGCCGACGCAAGGATGCTAAGGGATTCGCGGCTTTAAGGTGAAAGGTTCTACGCCGAGCCAGTGGCAGCGATTCCGGCAGCACGAGGATTCCGTAGAGCAGGTTGGTCAGCGCAAAGCCACCCGCGACCAAGAACGGCAGTTGTAAATTGATGTCGCCCAGTAGGCCGCCGAGGATCGGGCCCAGCATGAAGCCGATGCCAAACATTGCGCCGAGTTGACCGAACCGCCGTGCGCGCTCAGTCGGGGCCGAGATATCCGCCACATAGGCGTTGGCTACGGCGACATTCGCCTGGAGGGCGCCACCGATCATGCGTACCGCGATCAGCACCCATAGCTGAGACGCGAACGCCATCGCGAAAAAATTGAAGCCGAGACCGCAGAAGCCAAGCAGCAGCACTCGCCGTCGTCCGTAGTGATCCGACAGCGCGCCCAGAATTGGCGCGCCGATAAAGTTCGCCACGCTAAACGCAAACGCCATCACGCCATACCACAGCGCCTGTTCGGTCGGGTTGGCGGTGAAGCGCTCGAGGAGCGAGGGGAGCACCGGCACGATGATGCCGATTGAGAGCATGTCGATCAGTACCGCCAGCATAATGAAGCGCATAGCGGCCGGCCTAGGGGCGGCACGATCGGCTTCGGTAACGCCAGGCGCAGGAGTCAAAAGGCGCTACTCGAAGATTTCGGCTGCGCAGTATACGCGGCAACCGAGTCAGGGAAAGCGCGAAATGTTAGCGCCCCGGATTACTTGCGAAACACGTACAGCATGGCGCACAACGCTGCCCCGCAGGCATACATCAGCCGCGTGTCAGGGGTTGCATACGGGTAGACCATCATCACAATGCCGATCCACTTTGGACGAGGGAGTGCGGCTTTCTTGCCGTACAAATACGCGGCATAGCCGATAATTCCGAACAAAAGGGTGCCGATTAAATAGCTTGGACTCGGCCAGCTGAGACTGTGGCCGAGCAGAGTTTTGAGTTCGTCCATATCCTGCCTGTCGCGGGTACGACAATTCTAGGGGAGCCGGAGCGGCTCTATTAGTTCGGGTCCGACACCATATGATGTCAGGAAGGGGTGGGAAGCGCGTGTTAAGAATTACTGCAAGCCGGCGCGGCCGGCGCTGTAGCGCACGCGTGGCGATCAGAAAAAGCCCGGCAGGGCCGGGCGTTGATCGCAATTAATGGGGGTCGAGACTGCTCAGCGCGCCATCTGTCTTAGCATGTACTGCAACACACCCCCGTGGGCGTAGTACTCCCATTCCACGGCGGTGTTGATGCGGACTTTGGCTTGGAAGGAGATTACTTTGCCGTCGGCTTTTTTCGCCTTCACGGTTAATTCTTTCGCACCGTCCTGCAGCCCTTCGAGATCGATCACCTCGGTCCCATCAAGACCCAGCGAGGTCGCTGTTTGACCATCCACATAGTTGAGCGGGAGGACTCCCATGCCAACTAAATTGGCGCGATGGATCCGCTCAAAGCTCTCCGAGATGACCGCTTTCACGCCGAGTAGGATAGTGCCTTTAGCAGCCCAGTCGCGCGAGGAGCCGGTGCCGTATTCCTTGCCGGCGAGGACCACCAGCGGCACCTTCGCGGCCTGGTATTTCATGGCCACGTCGTAAATCGGTTCGACGGGACCCGCCGCGCCGTTCAGGTATTTTGAGACCCCGCCTTCGACCCCTGGCGTCATCGCGTTCTTGATTCGCGTGTTGGCAAAGGTGCCGCGCATCATGATTTCGTGATTGCCACGGCGCGATCCAAAGCTGTTGAAGTCCGCTTTGGCGACGCCGTGCTCGGCCAGGTACTTGCCGGCCGGGCCATCCATTTTGATGTCACCAGCGGGACTGATGTGATCGGTGGTGATGGAGTCGCCGAGCACCGCGAGGACCCGTGCGCCCTTAATCGGCTGGATGCCGGGCGGGGTCATCGTCATGCCTGCGAAGTACGGCGGATTCTGGATATAGGTGCTGCGCGCATCCCACGGATAGGTTTCCGAATTGGTGACCTTGATGCTCTGCCAGCGCGCATCGCCGTGCAGGACATCGGCGTAACTCTTCTTGAACAACTCGGCGGTGACGGCCTTGACGACCACTGCCTGAATTTCCGCGTTGCTCGGCCAGATATCCTTCAGAAAAACGTCTTGCCCATTGCTGCCTTTGCCGAGCGAATCGCGGGTGAGATCGAGATCCGTACTGCCAGCGATCGCATACGCCACGACCAGCGGTGGTGAGGCGAGATAGTTCATGCGCACATCCTGGTGCACCCGGCCTTCAAAGTTACGGTTGCCGGACAGCACTGCCGAGACACTGAGTTTGTTTTGCTGGATCGCTTTGCCGATGGGTTCGTTCAGCGGGCCTGAGTTGCCAATACAGGTGGTGCAGCCGTAGGCGATCACATGGAAGCCGAAGGCCTCAAGATCTTCGATGAGATTTGCTTTGGCGAGATACTCGGTGACCGCTTTGGAGCCGGGCGCGAGCGAGGTTTTGACCCACGGCTGCGCCTTCAAGCCGAGCGCACGCGCTTTGCGCGCAAGCAGGCCAGCGCCGATCAGAACACTCGGGTTTGAAGTGTTGGTGCAGGAAGTAATCGCGGCAATGACCACCGCACCGTCCTTGAGTTGATAAGTCTGCCCACGATCGGTGACTGTCGCGGCACCGGCGGACGGGCGCATTTTCTGTTCGCCCTCAAAGGCTTTTTGATAGTTCGCCTTAACGTCGGATAACAGCACGCGGTCTTGTGGCCGCTTGGGACCTGCGAGTGAAGGTTTGATCGAACCGAGATCGAGTGCCAGCACGTCGGTGTAATCGGCTTCTGGCGAGTCCACAGTCCACCACATGCCCTGGGCTTGCGCGTAGGCTTTCACCACCGCAATCTGATCTTCACCGCGGCCGGTCAGGCGCAGGTAGTTCAAGGTTTCTTCATCGATCGGGAAGATCCCGCAGGTCGCGCCGTATTCTGGTCCCATGTTGGCGATCGTATTGCGATCCGAGGCCGACAGATTGGCGAGCCCGGGGCCGAAGAACTCGACGAATTTCTCGACCACCCCGCGGGCGCGCAGGGT
>JANOVQ010000145.1:0-2301 GCA_031417495.1 Pseudomonadota bacterium
GCACAGCCCGGACCGCGCGCCAAAAATCAGGATGAACTCAATCCTCAGATCGAAGCGTGGCTGACCACTTTTGCGACCGACGACGCGGCGCTCGCTCGACTCGAAGAATTTCGGGTACCGAGCTCACCGGTGATCAGCCCCTATGACGCGCCGAAGTACGAGTACTTTGAAAAACGCGGCACCTTGCGCACCGTGAAGGATCCGATCCTCGGAGATTTCGTGATCCCGGGCTTCCCGCTGCGCTTCTCTGAGCAACCCGAGTTTCCCGAACTCACCGCCCCGCTGCTGGGCGAACATAATCAGCGCGTACTCGATGAAGTGCTGGGTTATTCCGGGGAAAAGATCGCGGCGCTTGCGGCCAGCGGCGTGTTGATTAAGGGCGACCGGTAGGAATGGCACTTAACTTAAGCTGTGAAATCGCTAAATGTGTCGAACACGTCCCTCCGTCATTCCGGAATTTGCGCCAGCAAATATAGACGTCATCCCGGAATTTGCGTAGCAAATATCCGGAACGGGCTCCATACGCCTCATCGAAGGCCCCTGGATCCCGGGTCTATGTGACTGCGTCACTCCGCCCGGGATGACGCTATGCCTTAAGTAAGTGCCATTCGTTACCGGTAGGTAGCCGACGTTGTGGCGCCCAACGATGAGCGTACTACCGCCCCCGATAAACCGGCGCACGCTTTTCCATAAACGCGCGCGGACCTTCTTTGGCGTCTTCGGTCTGGAACACGGGTGCCGCGATCTCATGTTCTAAATCGAGCGCGGCGCGTTCCGGCAGACCAAGACACGCGCGCGCCGAGCGCCGAATCGCCTTCACGGCCAGCGGACCGTTGGCGGCGATGCGGCCCGCGATCTCAAGCGCTTTGGCCAGCGGATCGTCCGTCACATAGTTTAAAAAGCCCAGCTGCAGCGCTTCCTGTGCGCTGATCAGATCGCCCGTTAACAGCAGTTCCATCGCTTTGGCAAACGGCATCTGCACGGGCAACCGCACACTGGAGCCGCCGGCCGGAAATATCGCCCACTTCACTTCCTGCACCCCGAACTTGGCCGCCGGCACGCTCACCCGAATGTCGGTGCCCTGCAGAATCTCCATGCCACCCGCGATGGCGTGCCCGTTAACCGCTGCGATGATCGGCTTCTCGGGATCGAAGTCGCGCAAGAGCGCGCGCCGCGCGAGCATCGGATCCTGCAGGTACTTCTCGTCCCATTCGTTCTCGGCCTGCCGTGCACCGGAGATGAGTGGAATGAGCTGGCCAAGATCGGCGCCCGCGCAGAACGCGCTGCCGGTGCCGGTGAGGACGGCGACGCGCACATTGTCATCGGCCCGCACATCGGCCCAGGCCTGGGCCAGGCGCACCGCGACTTCTGGATTGAGCGCGTTACGCGCCTCCGGCCGGTTCAAGGTGATCAGCGCGACGTGTCCGGTGACTTCATAATTCAGCAATGCCATGTTGGGATCTCCTGCCAGCAAGCGTTTGAGGGACGGATCTCGGTGCGAGTCGTTGCCCAAGATTACCAGCATCCGGACCAGAACCGTTCACGACGCGGCCGCTCCCCCCTATCGGCTCCTAGCACTTCCCCTTATCCTCTCGGGACCTTACCAGACCGCCAGGAGCCCGCCATGGATGTCCTCGAAGCAATGCAGACCTTGAACGCCTGCCGCCACTACAAGACCGATCCCGTCGCCGACGAACTCGTAGCGAAGGTGCTGAACAGCGCGCGCTGGGCCGCGACCGGCAGCAACAATCAGCCCGTGACCTATGTGGTAGTTCGCGACGCCACCAAACGTCGCGCAATTCACGACCTGTACCAACCGATCTGGGACATGGTCATGCAGAAATATTCGAGCGGTGAAATCAAATCCGGGTTCAATGCGAAATTTCTCGCCAATGTCGATCATTTCGCGCGGCATTTGTGCGATGTGCCGGTCATGATCGTGGTGTGTGCCCGCTGGCAGGAACTCACGGCGCTCGATGCCAACCTTGGTCGCACCGTGTTAACCCCTGGCTCGTCCATCTATCCCGCCGTGCAAAACCTGATGCTTGCGGCGCGCCACGAAGGGCTCGGCACGGTGCTCACGACTTTGTTGGTATTGTCCGAAAATGAGATCAAGCAACTGCTCAACATTCCGGCAGATGTCGCGACCGCTGCAGTGATCACCTTAGGCTGGCCAGCAAAGCCCTTCCCGAAGAAGCTCAAGCGCAAGCCACTCGCGACCACCGCCTTCCTCGACACCTATGGCGCGCCCCTGCCAGGTGCCGCCGCCTACGTCTGACCGTCCAGTACCCGGAGATCCCT
>JANOVQ010000146.1:0-2775 GCA_031417495.1 Pseudomonadota bacterium
TGTTCTGCCTGACTTACGATGGCCAGCTTGAAGATCTGCATAAACAAAAAGTCGCCGGTGCGGTGGAAACGGTCCAGGTCGCGGTGGGCAGCGGCGGCTCACCCTAGGCGATGCGCTAAGCGCTCGGCAACATGATCAACGCCTTCGAACTCGAGTCCGGACGTTTGCGCCAGCTGCAGATTGACTCGCGCGAGGATCTGCGTGACGCACGGCCGGTGTGGGTAGACTTCGACGAAGCGACTGCCGTCGAAATCAAGTGGGCGAAGGAAGTCTTTGATCTGGATTTGCCGAACGAGAAAGACGAGGACGAAGTTGAGGACATCGAAGCTTCCGCGCGCTTCTTTGTCGAGGAAAACGGCGCAATTCGCATCCGCTCCGATTTCTTCCTGCTGGATGAACAGGACAGCGAAGTGGTGCGCGTCTCGTTTGTTCTGAAAGATCAGGTCCTGTTCAGCATCCACGCTGACGATCTCCCAATCTTTCGCCTGTTGCGGTTGCGCGCTCGCCGCCAGCCAGGGTATGTGGAGGATGGCAAGGATGTGCTGCTCGAACTCTATGCGGCCAACGCCGAATATTCGGCCGATGCTCTCGAAGGCATCTATGCGCGCCTCAATAAATTCAGCGACAAAGTACTCGGCACCCATCTCTCGGATGAACAGGCCGCCGAAGTGCTGTCCGAGATCGCGCAGGAAGAGGATCTCAACGGCTACATTCGCCGCAACCTCATGGACACTCGCCGCGCCACTTCGGCGTTGATGCGTGGACGGGTGCTGTCTCCTGACCAGTTCGAGGCCGCGCGGCAGATTATGCGAGATATTGATTCGCTCGACAGCCACACGGGGTTTCTATTTGATAAATTAAATTTCCTGATGGATGCCACGGTGGGTTTCATCAATATCAATCAGAATAAAATCATCAAGATTTTTTCGGTGGCCTCAGTCGCGCTGTTACCACCTACGTTGATCGCGAGTCTCTACGGCATGAATTTTCGATTCATGCCGGAACTCAACTGGAAGCTCGGCTATCCCTTCGCACTGATTTTAATGCTGCTGTCGATTGCGGCACCCTTCTGGTACTTCCGGCGCAAGGGCTGGCTGAAGTAACGCGGGCTAGCCGCCGGGTCCGTCGGCCATGATATAACCGATCAGGTCGCCGACATTACGCTCCAGATCGTCCAAGATATCGTAGAGGACATAGCGCAAGGCGAGGATGCCGACTACCGTCTCGCGTTCGTCGAGCACGACCAAATGACGGATATGATTCTCGCGCATCAGCGCGGCGGCGGTGGCCACCGAGGTATTCAAACTCACCGACATTGCCGGGCTGGACATGATGTCGCGTACGCGGACGGTTTTCGGATCACGTTCAGCGGCGACGATTTTCCGCAGCACGTCACGCTCGGTCACCACCCCAATGAGTTTCGCGCCATCAAGGACGGCCGCTGCCCCCACGTGGCGTTCGGTGAGCGCGTGCGCCGCCTCCAGCGCTGTGGCGTCCGGGGTGACTATCAAGGGCGGCTTGTTGCCCAGTCGAATCAGGCCCATGGGGGTTCTCCTTGTGACAACGGTGAGGCTATCCTACCGAGGTGCTCAGGGCGGCGGAAGCCCAGCGGTCTTTACCGCGCGCTCGATGACCACGAAATCTCGTCGCGCAGCTTCCAGCTCCTTCGCGAGCAGGACCCCGATACGGCCATCGCCGCATGGCGCCATGATTATGCAAACAGTCGATCTGTATTTGCATACCGTCCGACCCTAATATCCCGCAAAGCTCAAACAGCACCAAGAACTGCACGAGTGCGCCCGTCCGATCTCGTATACTCGTGCGGTCAAACCACAAGAATAGGAGCGAATCCCATGGACCTAGGCGTGATCATTTTTCCGACCGACAAAGCCATCCAACCGATGGAACTCGCCCGCGAACTGGAAGCGCGCGGCTTCGAGTCACTCTGGTTTCCAGAACACAGCCATATTCCGACCTCCCGCGAAACGCCGTGGGGTGGTTACAAACACCTCGGACCCTTACCCGAGGAATACTGGCGGACGCACGATCAGTTCATTGCGCTAACGGCCGCCGCTGCCGTGACAACCAAGCTCAGACTGGGGACCGGGATCACCCTCGTCGCGCAGCGCGACCCCATTTGGCTGGCCAAGGAAGTGGCGAGCCTGGATGTGATCTCGGGTGGTCGCTTTGAATTCGGTGTGGGCTACGGCTGGAATGTCGAGGAAATGCGTAACCACAAACTCGACTTCAAACAGCGCCGCGAGATTCTGCGTGAGCATGTGCTGCTCATGAAAGAGCTGTGGACCAAGGAAGAACCTGAATTCTCTGGCAAGTACGTGCAGTTCGCGAAAAGCTGGGCCTGGCCGAAGCCAATTCAGAAGCCGCATCCAAAAATCATCATGGGTGGTGCACTAGGCCCCAAGACGGCGGCGCATGTCGCGGAATTCTGCGATGGTTGGATGCCGTTGAGCGGGCTGTACGATTTCGATGGCGGCATGAAACAACTGAAAGAAGCGTGCAACAAAACTGGCCGCGATCCGAAGTCGATTGAACTCGGCGTGTTTTTCGCGCTGGCGCCGGATTTGGAGGGGCTGAAAAAACTGCCCGAGATGGGCGTGACGCGGGCGATTCTGCCGCTACCACCAGCCGGCCGCGACGAAATCCTGCCCCTGCTCGATAAATATGCGAAGTTGATGAAGTAGCTGCCCAATTCATGTGATCTGACGTAGGCGCGCCAGGGCGCCTACGTCCGTCCTGGCGCGGCTGAAGCCGCGC
>JANOVQ010000147.1:0-2019 GCA_031417495.1 Pseudomonadota bacterium
CCGAAGTGGAACCACAACAGCAGAATCATCACGGCGCCCGTTACCCCGAAAATCACCTTCAACTCTTTGGAGTAGAAGTAGATCCAGCCCTTGAGCATGGGCTCGCCGGCGATATAAAGTTTGGTGGCGCCGTCCTTCTCAACCTCGTTCTTCAACTCGAGAAGGCGGGTATGGATCTCCGTATAGTTGAGACGTTCTTCGTCGAAGCCGGCGAGAATTAACGCAGAGCGGCCATCGGTGGAGACATAGGTGCCATACACGATGTCGTTGTTGAAGGATTCTTCGCGCAAGCGCTTGAGCCCCGCTTCGTCCTGGGGCAGATCTTTCGGCAAGACGGGTTCGGATTTAATCATGCCGCCAGCGGTAGTGAGAATGCGGCGGATCTTCGGATGCGCGATGCTGGCGACCTGGTAGTGATTGACCCCTGTGATCAAATCGACCTCTTCGGTCAGCATTTTGATTTTCTTCAAGGTGTCTAAGGTGAAGATGTCCTTGGTTGAGTCGGTAGTCTCGAGGGCCATCGAGACGACATTCGCACCGCCAAAGGTCTGCTTCATGCGATTGTAGTTTTGGATGTACTCATGCTTTTCGGGGAGGAGATCGGCAAAGCGCGAGTAGACCTCAATTTTCGAGATGTGCAGCGCGAGCATGATCGTCGGCACACAGATAATGAGGAACGAGATCCACTTGCGATCCATCAACCAGTTCGCAATGACCTGCCCGCGCGTCTGACGTAAGTTCAAAGTTTTTGATTCCACAAAATACCTACTTTTCTGCCGCTGGCAGTTCCGGTTGAACGACTGGTGGGTAAGCGACTGCGCAGCTTTCGCCACCCCTTTTACGCACTAGGTACGCACTTGGCGCACGCAGGACCCCGGCGGAAATACGCTTATCATTCGACTGTTCCTGAGCGGCCGCTGCGATCTTGCCTTGTTTAGACCGGGCCCACCATTCCCGGCGCAACGCGCCTTGCAGCAACTGCCCACGGACACCCGCGGGATGACCGGAGTATTTCCGCCCGGGTCCTGAGGGTCTGATTATTTCCTATTTCGGAAACTAATTGGAGTACTTGTGCGGCCCGTCTCAGTGCCCGCACGCCACTGCCTCGTGTTAACGCATCCTGCCGCGCGCTAGCGAGCACCACATCGCTGGCACACATAAGCCGGCCGCAAGCGCAAAGCTCAAGTGCAACCCGTGCGCCAATTGCGGATACGTAGCGGGTGTGATCTCCACCCGCCCCATGGTCAGCGCGAACGCCATCGCCACCAAGCCCATACTGCACAGCTGACCGAGGACCCGCATGGTCGCGACCACCGCACCCGCAGTGCCGTAGGCGCGTTTATCGATGCCGCTCATGATTGCGTTTGCATTCGGCGACGAGAACAAACTGAAGCCGAGCCCCGTCGTGAGCAAACAGGTGGTCACATAAACGAGCGGCGACAGCGGGTTTAGCAAGGCCAACAGGAACAGGCCGAGGCCGGTAATCATCACGCCTAGGCTTGCGATGACGCGCGGTTCCACACGATCGGATATCCGCCCCGCCACTGGGGATAACAGTGCCGACATCAGCGGCTGCGCCAGCATCACCATCCCGGTCTGGGTCGGTGTCAGGCCTTTGAGGTATTGCAAATACAGACTTACCAACACCAGGGTGGAATAGGTGGTGGCGTACATGAGCAAGGACGCTAACGACGACAACGCGAACACGCGGTTGGTATAGAACAGGTTCACATCGAAGAGGGGATCGCGGCGGTGGCGCTGATGGCGGAAGAAAACCACGAGCCCCAACGCGCCAACGAGCATGCCATAGAGCCCAGCGCGCTGCGGCAGGTTCGCCCCGCCCCACATCAAACCCACGATTGAGCCGGCGTAGAGCACGGCACCGGCAAGGTCGAAACGGCCGGGCTTGTCGGCCTTCCATTCGCCCTCGAGGCGCGGAATCCCGACCAACAACACGAGAATCGTGAGCGGTAAATGCGCGACAAAGGCAGCGCGCCAGGTGAAATGCTCGATCAGCCA
>JANOVQ010000148.1:0-7934 GCA_031417495.1 Pseudomonadota bacterium
GCAATGGACCTTTGGTACCGTGTGTGATGCCGCGCTGAATCTGGGACTGGCCCGCCTGCTGCCGCGAGTGATCGTGATCGGGGTAGGCTGGAGCAGCACCGTGACGAAAGAAGTGGTGCATTCCCGAGCCGTGTCCTACACCCCCACATTCGCCCCCCTCCCGGCGGGCGTGGCGCGCAACATGGCGGATGCCCCAGCGTTCGGCGGCGCACCTGAATTCCAGCGCTGGCTGCTCGATAAGGCGCTGCCCGAGATGCAGACAACCTATTGTATCGATGCCGAACAACGGACCTTAATCGGTCATTCGCTGTCAGGGTTGTTCGGGCTCTACACGCTGTTTACCCAACCTCACGCCTTCACGCGGTGGCTGCTCGCCAGCCCTTCATCGTGGTGGGACCAGCGGGTGATTTTTGATTTCGAGGAGCGCAACCGAATGTATGGGCCACTGCCGAAGGGCAGGGTGTTCCTCGCGGTGGGCGCAGAGGAGCGCCGGGTGGGCGAGATCCCCATGCTCGCCAACACTGAAATGCTGCATGCGCGGCTGGCGGCAAGACGCAGTGACGACTTCGATACCACCCTAGCCATCCTTGACAGCGAAATTCACCATTCGATTATCCCCGCAGCAGTGAGTCGCGGGCTTCGTTGGCTCTATCGATGAATTTGCCCGCGCGTTGCCTAATCACGCCTGGCGGCAAGGCTGGGCTCGGCGCCTCGCGGATGATGGGTCCAACCTCAAACATGAACTTATCTAAGGTGCCCGATGCTCACCCTCTATGACTTTCCGCTGTCACTCAACTGTTACAAGGTGCGCTTGCTGCTGGCACTGCTGAAGGTCGACTATCGACGGGAAACGATCGACCTGATGACTGGCGAACACAAAACACCCAAATTCCTCGCGCTTAGTCCGTTCGGCCAGGTGCCCGCCTTGCGAGTTGGTGATCGCGTGCTACGCGACTCCCAGGCGATTCTCGTTTGGATCGCCCGCACCTATGGTACTGAAGCTTGGATGCCGCGCGATCCCACGCAAGAGGCCGAAGTGAACGCCTGGCTCGCCGCCGCCGCCTATGAAGTTCGGCTCGGACCCTACGACGCGCGGTTGGTAAAGCTCCTTCCTGCGCTGTGCGTGAACGTCAATGCCGTAAAAGAGAATACCGCGCACGCGCTCAAGCTATACGAAGAGCGCTTACGGGATCGGCAGTGGCTCGCGTTGGATCGGCCCACCGTTGCCGATATCGCGGCCTTTCCCGCCATCTCGCAGTGCGGCGACGGCGACATCAGCTTAGACAATTACGGCGCGATTCGAGCATGGTTGGCGCGCGTCAGACAATTGGCGGGATTCGTCGCGCTGCTCGACTAGGATTGACCCGCGCGCACCGTCACTGGCACTCCGTTCAACGCCGCGTTGCCGGACACTGCGTCGAGCCAGCGCTCGTCGGTGAGATCGTTGGCACTGACGCCTGCATGTTGGGTGGCAATCGTTAAACGTACGCCTTCGCGGCCATGGCCCCAACCGTGCGGCAGCGACACCGTGCCAGGCATGATTTCATCGCTTGCGAGCACGCTGATGCGGACCTCGCCCACGCGAGAACGCACGGCGACTTCCTGCCCATCACACAGGCCCCGTGCGGCGAGATCGCGCGGGTGCATCAGGAGTTGATCGCGTCGCGGCCCTTTCACGAGGCGCCGGCTGTTGTGCAGCCAGGAGTTATTGCTGCGCAGATGGCGGCGGCCAATGAGCGACAGCACTGCTGGATCCGATGCGCTGGTCAGGGTGTCCAGCAGCCGCGCAATCTCTCCGGGAATTGCTTGCGGCAAACAGTCGATCTTCCCATCCGGGGTACACAAACGCTCAATCAAGGATGGCCGCAGCGCGCCGAGATCAATGCCATGCGGCGCGTCTTGCAGACGTTGCAGGCTGAGCGGCGCAGCACTGTTACTGGCGGTGCCGTAAGGTCCGTCTCGTAGGAAGGTATCCAGCATCTCGGTAGGTGTGGGGATCGTTGCACAGGATTCACCAGTCACGCGGGCATGCGCTTGCGCGAGTCCGACGAAGATCTCCCAGTCGTGCAAAGCGGTGGCGGGTTTCGGCAGAATCGCCGCGTTGTAGCGTGCGGTATTGCGGACGGCGAATTTGTGAAAGGCGAGGTCGTAATGATCGTGTTCGAGCGGACTGGTGGGCGGCAAAATGAGATGTGCATGGCGCGTGGTCTCATTCACGTAAAAATCGATCGCGAGCATGAAATCGAGGCCGCTTAACGCCTGGTCGAGCTGGCGACCATTCGGTGTCGATAACACCGGGTTACCGGCGACAGTCACCAGCGCGCGCACCTGACCAACGCCCGGGGTAAGTAGTTCTTCTGCGAAAGCCGCAACAGGAAACTCTCCGCTGAACTCCGGGTAGCCGCTCACCCGGCTGTGACGCCGCGCAAAGCTGCCGCGCTGATGATTGTCCGGACCCGCGCACAACACCGCCGTGTGGGTCAGGAGCGTACCGCCCGCCCGATCAAGATTGCCGGTCACCAGATTCAGCAGCTGGATGGCCCACTGACACAAGGTCCCGAAACGTTGCGTCGATACCCCCATGCGACCGTGGCAGGCGGCTGCAGGCGCGTCAGAAAAATCCCGTGCGAGCTGCTGAATAGTCGGCGCCTCGATGCCCGTATGGGCGGCGGCGAATTCCAATGTGAAAGGTTCGAGCAGCCCGCGCAGGGCTTCGAGATTGACCACGTGTGGCGCGAGCGCGCCCAGATCCACGCGGTGCTCGTCGAATAGCACGCGCAACATGGCGAGCAGCAACACCGCGTCGGTGCCGGGCCGGATGAAGTGATGCGCGTCCGCCACCTCGGCGGTTTCGCTGCGCCGCGGATCGATCACGACTAATTTCCCGCCGCGCGCCTGCAGCGCTTTCAGCCGCCCGCGAAAATCGGGCACGGTCATGATGCTGCCGTTCGAGACCAGCGGGTTATAACCGAGAATCAAAAAATGCTGCGTGCGGTCGATGTCGGGTATCGGTTGCAGGAACTGATGACCGTACAGCCACCAGCACACGAGATGATGGGGCAGCTGGTCAACCGAAGTCGCGGAAAAATGGTTGCGCGTTCCGAGGCGCTTCAGGAAGTAGTTGCCATGGGTGAGGAGTCCCCAGTTGTGCACAGTCGGGTTGCCGCGATAAATCGCCACTGCATCGGCGCCATGCTGTTCGCGCACCGCATGCAGCCGCGCGGCGGCCAGCGTGAACGCTTCGTCCCAACCGATTTCGCGCCAGCGGGTACCTTCGCGCAGCAGAGGGTGGCGCAGGCGATCGGGATCTTCCTGTAAATCTGCGAGCGCAGTGGCCTTGGGGCACACGAAGCCACGGCTGAGCGGATCGGCCGCGTCGCCACGGATTCGCACTACTTGCGAACCCTCGAGCGTAATCTCAAGGCCACAGATCGCCTCACACAGATTACAGGCGCGGAAGTGGGTAGTGCGCGTCACTAGGAGCCTTTCCAGCAATTGAACAGCAAGATACGGGGTGTAACTTGGGCGCTGATTAGCACAGTCTACCTGCCTTCTAACCGGATTAAGGAACACGCATGTCCGCACTCAAGAATAAAGTCGCGATTATCGCGGGCGCAAGCTCCGGCATCGGCTACGCCACGGCAAAATTGTTTGCACAAGAAGGCGCCAAAGTGGTGGTTGGCGCCCGGCGCAAGGTCGAGTTGGAGACACTGGTGGCCGAAATTGTCGCGGCGGGCGGTGAAGCAGTCGCGCTCGCTGGCGATGTGGCGGACGAAGCGTATGCGCAGGCGCTCGCGAATCTTGCCGTCGCCCGTTTCGGCGGTCTCGATGTCGCATTTAATAACGCGGGGATCATTGCACCGATGGGGCCGACGACCGAGATCGCGCTGGCCGATTGGCATCGCACGCTCGACGTTAACTTAACCAGCGCCTTTCTCGCGGCGAAATATCAGATTCCGGCGATGATTGCGCGCGGCGGCGGTTCATTGATTTTTACATCGACCTTCGTGGGCTACACCGTGGGTTTCCCAGGCGTGGCGACTTATGCGGCGAGCAAATCCGGACTTATCGGGTTAACCCAGGCGCTCGCGGTCGAATTCGCCCAGCAAAATGTTCGCGTGAACGCGCTCCTTCCTGGCGGCACCGATACCGCGATGTATCGCCAGATGAATAGCACGCCAGAAGCGCAGGCCTTTATCGTCGGCCTCTATCCAGGACGGCGGCTCGCCACCGCGGAAGAAATGGCCAGGTCGGTGCTTTATCTAGCCTCCGACTCGTCGAGTTTCACGACCGGCTCGGCGCTGTTAGTCGATGGGGGAATTTCCATCAATCGTACTTAGACTGTTTTCCAGCGCAGCCCCGACGCAGTAGACCACTGAGTCGGGGTACCCGCGGTCGAGCAGCATCGGCACCTGTGAACCGGCACCCTGGGTCAACCGCCCAACGCGCCGGAGATGCAGCCGCGCGCTTCCTCGCTGCAATTCATCCGGCGCATCAGCACTGCGATTGATGATCTCGCTGCGCTGGAGAGTTTCCAAGAAGCCTAAGAAAACTCAAACCCCTCGTAGCCCTTGGCGGCTACCTCGGCAACCTTGTCGCGGAACGCTGGCGCGCCGCCGGCGTAAAACAAAAAGGTGCGCTTCTTGCCCGGCACATTGGTGCCCATGAACCAGGAGTTGGTCTTAGTGAAGAGCATGCCTTCGGTGAGAGATTCCGCGTGCTCGGTCCAGGCGTCTTCCGCCTGCACGTTGGCGGCGATGCGTTTGAAATTCTTGTCGCGCATATAGCCAATACACCCGCTCACCCATTCTGCGACCACTTCCGCGCAGCGCGTGAAATTGCAGAACACCGCGCCATTGATGATGAAGAAATTAGGAAAGCCTGCGGTTTGAAAGGTCAGATACGTGCGCGGACCATCGCTCCATTTTTCATTCAACGTTTGGCCACCTTCGCCCCGGATATCCATGCGGGTTAATTCCCCGGTGATCGCATCGAAGCCCGTCGCGTAGATCAGGACATCAAACTCGTATTCGGCATTCCCGGTCTTCACCCCGGTGGCGGTGATGCGTTCGATGGGACTCTCGCGCACGTCAACCAGCGACACATTGTCCTGGTTGTAGACATCGTAATAACCGGTTTCCAGCGGGATGCGTTTGGCCCCGAAGGGGTGATCCTTCGGCACCAGTTTCTCGGCCAGGACCGGATCTTTGATTCGCGCGCGGATTTTGTTGCGCACAAACTCCGCGTAGTCTTCGTTGGCAGCTGAATCGGTCATGATGTCGTGGAAACACCCGAACCATTTAGTGAAACCGGGCTGCGCCCAGATTTCTTCGTAGAAAGCCAGACGATCTGCCGGCGCCAGATCGAACGTGCGGCGCGGATCGAATTCCTGCATGAAAGCCGCGAACGTACTGTGGCAGCGCGCGAAAATCTGCGTGTAGTCGGCTTTGATTTTCTGCTGGGTGACAGGATCGATCACCGAGTTCCGCAACGGACAACAGTAATTCGGACTGCGCTGAAAGACGGTCAGGTGGCCAACATTTTTGGCGATCTCAGGAATCAGCTGCACGGCGGTCGCGCCGGTGCCGATGATGCCGACCCGCTTGCCCGCGAAATCCACCTTCTCGTGCGGCCAGCGTGAGGTATGAAAGGATTGTCCTTTGAAGGATTCGATGCCCGCAATGTTCGGCATGTGGCTAGCCGATAGAATGCCGACTGCCGAGATCAAAAATTGCGTGCGCGCGCGATGTCCGTCTTCGGTTTCAATGTTCCAGCAATTCGCCGCTTCGTCGTAGATCGCCGATTTGATGCGGGCATTCAATTGAATGTGCGGCTTGAGCTTGAACTTGTCCGCGACAAAATTGAGATAGCGTTCATTCTCGGGTTGACCGGAGAAGTGTTCGGTCCAGTCCCACTCCTGGAGCAACTCCGGCGAAAAACTGTAGGCATAGCTGTAACTCTCCGAATCGAAACGCGCGCCCGGATAACGGTTCCAATACCAGGTCCCGCCGACGCCCCCACCCGCCTCGTAGATCCTGGCGTTGATCCCCTGTTTGCGCAGGCAATACAGCTGGTATATCCCAGTCACCCCGCCGCCGATGATCAGCGCGTCTAACTCTTCAACCGGCGCCGCCGCGGCGTCCGCCATTTCTCGCATAACCGTTGCCATAGGAGTCCTCTCTTTGTTGGCTTGCCTGTCATTGCCGGAACGAGCGCAATTTGTCGATTCGCCCGCCCGCGGGCCAGCGTGCCGCCCGGCCTTCCATCGTACGCAATTGGTTCTACCAGTACGACCGTTTATCGCGGCAGATTAATCTCGCGGTTATTACTTCCTACAGGCCCTGAGCGGGCGTCCTATCAGCGATAATGGTGGCTGTTTCAAATTTGATGCGCGAAAAAAGCGATGAAAACCCCCAAGGATTTGCAGCCACTGATCGATGACGGCGTGATCGACGAGGTGATGTGGCCGCTCAAGAGTGGCAAGGAAGCCGCTGTTTATGTGGTGCGCTCGGGCACCGATCTCCGTTGTGCCAAAGTCTACAAGGACCTCGCAACCCGTAGCTTCCAGGCACGTGTGCAATACCAGGAGGGCCGGAAAGTTCGCGGCAGCCGGCAGGCGCGCGGCATGAGCAAGGCCTCCAAATTCGGCCGCCGCGAACAGGAAACGGTATGGAAGAACACCGAAGTGGACGCCCTGTATCGCCTGGAGGCGGCCGGCGTTTGCGTACCGCAACCCCACGGGTACTTTAGCGGGGTCTTGCTGATGGCGCTGGTGACCGATGCCGAGGGTCACGGCGCACCGCGTCTCGGTGAGGTGGAACTCACGCCGGACGAGGCGCGTTCCTTCCATCACCGGTTGATCGCAGACGTCGTGCGCATGCTGTGCCTGGGGATGATTCATGGCGATCTTTCCGAGTACAACGTGCTGGTGGCGCCCACCGGTCCGGTGCTGATCGACTTTCCACAGGTGGTGAGTGCCGCTGGCAACAACGCCGCGCGCGCGATGTTGCTGCGCGATGTCCACAACCTACGCGACAGCCTCGGGCGCTTCGCGCCCGAATTGAAGGACACCCACTATGGCGAAGAGATGTGGGCGTTGTATGAGCGCGGGGAGTTACTCCCCGACACCGCGCTGACTGGCAGGTTCGAGTTTGATACCAGCGCGGTGGACGTCGAGGCGGTCATGCTCTCGATTGAAGATGCGCGGCAGGAGGCGATTATCCGGGAGGAAGGGCGCGCTGAGGCCGCCGAACGTGAGTGAGACGCCTAACTTGAAAATGCTCAAAACCCGCTTCACCGAGATGATTGGCGTGCGCCATCCCGTCATGCAGGAAGGCCTCGGCCCCTATAAGACGGTGCAGCTGGCCGCGGCGGTCTCCAACGCGGGAGGGTTGGGCACCGTCAGTATTCCTGGTATTAGTGAAGACCCGACTGCTGGCGCCGCCAAGTTGCGCGGCTATATCGAACAGGCGTGTGCGCTGACCGCGCGGCCGTTCGCGGTCAACATTCCGGTCGGGGCCGATAAACACGGCCATGTGCTGCCCTTTAGCGCGGCCTATGTGCGCGCGGTGACTGTGGCAGTGAAAGACCGCGAGATCGCCAAGCGCTTGCGCGTCATCACGACCTCGGCGGGACCACCTGCGACGGCGCGCCGACTGATCGAGGGCTCCGGTTTAATTCATGTCCACAAGGTAGGCGGCACGCGCCAGGCGATGCGCGCCGCCCAAGAAGTGGTGGATATGATCATTGCCTCAGGTTACGAGGCCGGCGGGCACACCCACGCGCGCCCCGTGCACACCTTTGTCCTCGGCCCAAGTGTCACTGAAGCCGTGGACTGTCCGGTCATCCTCGCGGGCGGCATTCGCGATGGGCGCGGACTCGCGGCGGCGCTCGCTTTTGGCGCGGAGGCCGTGGCGCTCGGCACGCGCTTCGTC
>JANOVQ010000149.1:0-2996 GCA_031417495.1 Pseudomonadota bacterium
GGGTTGGATTGCGGCATGAACTTCCGGTACCAGTACCAAGGTTGAAATCTCGCCACAGTGACCACCGGCCTCGCCGCCAGCGACGACCAGAATATCCACTCCTGCCTGCACCTGCTTTATGGCATGTTCCTTCGCACCGACCAAAGCCGCCACCGGAACCCCGGCCTGCTTGGCACGCGCCAGCATGTAATCCGGTGGTACGCCTAACGCGTTCGCGATCAAGCGAATGGGATGGGCGAACGCGACATCGAGATGCCGTTGCGCGCCATCGTCCCGCATGTTGTCGCCGAAGGCTGAGCTGCGCGCGAAGGCAGCATCCGGGATATCCGCCGAGTCGATCCCGTGCTGCGTGAGAATCTCGCGCACGAAGTCGCGATGCGTCGCTGGAATTGCGAATGTCGGCGCAACCTCCTCCCCTTTGCCCGCATAGCGCTCGGGCACGATCAGATCCACACCGTAGGGTTTGCCGTCGATATGCGCATCGATCCACTTGAGTTCAATCTCAAGTTGCTCCGCGGTCATCGCGGCGACCCCGAGCACCCCCATACCACCCGCTTTGGAGACTTCCACCACCACATCGCGACAGTGACTGAAAGCGAGGAGTGGAAACTCGATGCCGAGGAGTTCGCAGATGGGTGAGTTCATGTCGTGGCGAGGCGAAAGATCGGTAACTTCTGTCCTGCCGGATGTTGTTCGAAGCCAAGCACCACCGTGGCGCCGAAAGTGATCACTGCAGGATCGGCATCCACAAGATTGCTCAACATGCGCAAGCCCTTCTGCTCATCGAGCTCGACTTCGACGACCACATACGGGACCTTCGCGACCGCCGCAGGGTGAATCGGATGTGTGATGACTGTCCAGGTATAGACACGCCCGCGGCCGGAGAGTGGTGTCCACGCGAAGCCGTCCGCCTGACAATGGATGCAGATGGGCGCGGGGTGCCAGCGGAATTTGCCGCAGGCTGTGCAGCGCTGCATGACGAGTTTTTCCTGATTACAGGCCTCCCAATAGGGTTCAGTGCCGTATTCCGGGATTGGGTATGGAAAAGCCGCTGCGTTGCTCATGAATCGCGCCTCAGGATCATGGCCGAGGTGGGGACTGCGTTACCGGAGGAGACGAACGCGTATTTCGCATCCTTGACCTGGCAGCGCGCGACGCCGCGCAACTGGCGCACGGCCTCGATCGTGTTCTGCATGCCGTGCATATAGCCCTCCGATAAATTGCCGCCGCTGGTGTTCAGCGGAAGATCGCCGTCTGGCCAGCGGAAGCGCGCACCGTCACCGATGAAGTCTTTGCCTTCTCCTCGCTTGCAGAAGCCATAGTCTTCGAGTGCCATCAACACCAGTGGCGTGAAGTGATCGTAGATGAACAACACATCGATAGCGTCATGCGTGATGCCGGCGTCCTTGAACAGGCGTTGCGCGATCACGGTTGATTCGCTCGCCGGTGAATCCACGTCTTTCACGATCGAACGATGATTCCACGCACCAGCGCCGAGTCCGCCGGACGCGATATGCACTGGGCGATGTTTAAGACTCCGCGCGCGGTCTGGCGTGGTGACGATGACGGCCGCACCGCCATCGGTTTCCAGACAGCAATCGAGCAAGCGCACCGGATCGGCGATCATGCGCGAGTTCTGATGATCGTCGAGGGTCATCGGCCGACCGTACATCATCGCGTCAGGATTCATGTTTGCATGGTGCCGACAGGCGACCGCGAGCGCGCCGAAATGTCGCGATTCAGTGCCGTACAGATGCATGTGCCGGCGCGCTGCCAACCCGACCATTTGCGCCGGGCTGAATAGACCATACGGCGCCAGATAACTGTAAGGTCCGCTCACGCCTTCAACCGTCATCGCCTGGCCAAAGCGCGGCGTGCCACGTCCGGAACGCTCGTTCATCGCGCGAAACGCGACCACCGCCTTAGCCTGCCCGGTGGCCACTGCCATCGCCGCCAACATGACGGTGCCGACGGGGCCGCCACCGCCGCCATAAGCCACTTCGCCGAAAAAACGCAACTGCGGGATGCCGAGACAACGCGCGATTTCCACCGCATCGTTATTGTCCATGGTGTACTTGGCGATGCCGTCGATGTCGGCTGGGGTGAGCCCCGCGTCCGCAATCGCGGCACCAATCGCCTCGCAGGCGAGCTTGAGCTCACTGCGGCCGGAGTCGCGCGAATATTCGGTGTGGCCGATGCCGACGATGCAGGCCTGATCGTGAATTGAATCCATAGGTGGCGCCTCCGGCGCTATTTCAGATGTGCGCCGACGAGCGCGCCGATCACCCGGCAGGGCTCGTTCCACGGATTCTTCCAACGGTGCATGGTGCCGCTCTGCACGACCACATCACCAGCAGCAAGCTCGGTACGCGACCCGTCATCGAGCTCCAGTACGCAGCGACCCGACACCACATACAGCATGTCGGTGGAAGCCGAGCGGTGCATGCCCGGATCCTCGGGATTGAAGTGAGAGATCAAACCGGGAAACAGTTGCTCCGCCGCCACCGCCACTTGCTCGGGGCTCAGGCTGGTATCCGGCGGCGTGCTGTCGGGGGCAAGGATGAATTCGAAGAACCGCACGCCGCCAATCGGCGGGAACCACGCGGGATGCGCGGGTTCGGCCCCGGCGTCCGGATAATTCAGCACAGTATCCGCGCCCCACAGGCTGGTCAGAAACACCCCGGGCAGACCCGGTACCGCGACCCCTTCAACCTTGCTATCGCTCGCCACGATCGATTTACCGTTAGGCGCGTAGCCGGTCACCACTCGTCGAAATTTTGACATCGAAGACTCCCCTGGTACGCCACCGCGGGCGTGTTTACGGTTCTTATCGGAACGATTCTGACTTAAACAACGGGTTGGAAATACCGCCCACCGTGCCGAGCGCCACCGGAAGAGGAGACTGGTCTCCGCTACCACTTCGCATTTCATCCATGAAATGCTTCGTTACCGCCCGCGCTGCGCTGCTTGCCATCCATGGCTCGCTTGCGCGGGAG
>JANOVQ010000150.1:0-7910 GCA_031417495.1 Pseudomonadota bacterium
CGGATTGTTGTCCATAGGTCTTGAAGCGCTCCAGGACTTCGTGCATTTCGGGCGCGGTCAGCAGAACTGGCTCACCAGTCTGCAACGCGACGCAATATTGATGCGCGAGATCTTCAATCGCAAGCGTGAGTTCGTAGGCCGCTTGCAGGCTGTGTCCAACCGCCACCAACCCATGGTTGGCGAGCAGGCAGGCGCGGCGTTCCTGCAGCGCTTCCAGCACATGATCGGACAGCGCCTGCGTCCCGAACGTGGCGTAGGGCGCACAACGAATCGAGGCCCCACCACCGACCGCGATCATGTAATGAAAAGCCGGAATCTCGCGGCGTAAACAGGCCAGCGCCGTCGCATAGGGCGAATGCACATGCACCACGGCGTTAACCTCGGGGTAGCTGCGATAGATATCGCGGTGCATGCGCCACTCACTCGACGGCAAGGTGCGCGTAGTGGTGGCCTCCCCTGCCAGATTCAGCTCAACATGCTGCGCATCGCGGAGCGCAAACGGCCGTATCCCCGTGGGGGTGATCAGCAGGCCGGTGGCAACGCGCGTGCTCGCGTTGCCTGCTGCGCCTGCATTGAGACCGGCACGGGCGAGATCCTGCATCACTGCGGTGAGTGCGGCGCGGGGATTCACGCTATCCATCTCAGCGCAGAAACAGCTCGTAGGCCGGGTTATTGCGCTCTTCTACCCAGTTCATTTGGAGAGTCGCGAGAAAGGCGTCGAACTCGGCGGCACGCGGGCTTGGGACCTGCAAGCCGATCAACACGCGACCATACGCGGCGCCATGGTTGCGGTAGTGAAACAGACTGATATTCCAACGATCATCAATTTGATTGAGAAAATGGAGCAGTGCGCCCGGCCGTTCCGGAAATTCGACGCGCAATAGGCGCTCGTCCACCAGGGTGCCGGCATGTCCGCCAACCATATAGCGCACGTGCATCTTGGCCAGCTCGTTGTCCGTGATGTCGAGCGCCGCGAAGCCCTTATCGGCTAAGCTCGCGAGCAGCGCCTGTTTATCCGCTTCGCCTGAACGGAGCTGGACCCCGGCGAACACTGTCGCGTGTTCGCGATCGGCATAGCGGTAATTGAATTCCGTGATCGCACGGGTGCCCAGCGCATGGCAGAAACGCCGAAAACTTCCGGGGCGCTCGGGCAGGGTTGCACCGACCAGCACTTCGCGCTTCTCGCCGAGCTCGGCGAGTTCGGCGATATGGCGGAGACGGTCGAAGTTCACATTCGCCCCGCTCAGAATCGCGACTAATTCCTCCTCGCGCAGCTTCTCGCGCGCCACATACTGCTTAAGCCCGGCAATGGCCAGCGCCCCGGCCGGCTCGGCGATCGAGCGCGTGTCTTCGAAAATATCTTTCACCGCCGCGCAAATTTCATCAATGGTGACGGTAAGGACTTCGTCCACATACTGCTGGGCGATACGAAACGGCTCGGCGCCGACCTGGCGTACCGCAGCGCCGTCGGCAAAAATGCCGATCTTCTCCAGGATAACCCGCTCACCAGTCGCCAGTGCGCGCTGCATGCACGCGGCTTCGTCCGCTTCCACGCCGATGATCTTGATGCCGGGTTCGAGCGCCTTCACATAGGCGGCGACGCCTGCGATCAACCCGCCGCCACCCACTGGCACAAAGATGGCGTAGGGCGTGCCGTGATGTTGGCGCAGGATTTCCATCGCCACAGTGCCCTGCCCTGCAATCACCAGCGGATGATCGTAGGGCGGAACATAGGTCACGCCATGCGCGGCGACATACTCGCTCGCGTGGACGCTGGCCTCATCATAGGTATTGCCATGCAGAATGATTTCGGCGCCGAGCTGGCGCACCGCATTGATCTTGATCTCCGGTGTCGTTTTCGGCATCACGATCACCGCCCGGATCCCGAGCCGTGCCGCGGCGAGCGCGACCCCCTGGGCGTGATTGCCGGCGGAAGCGGTGACCACGCCACGCGCCCGCTCGGCAACCGAGAGGCTGGCCATCATGGTGTAGGCGCCGCGCAGCTTGTACGAAAACACCGGTTGCGTATCTTCGCGCTTCAGCCACACCTGATTCTGCGTGCGGCGTGATATCAACGGCATGGGATCCAACGCGGTTTCGCGCGCGACATCGTAAACCGGCGCTTTGAGAATCATCTTGAGATACTGATCTAGCATGCGCATAAGATAACATTTACCACCACGTTCCAGCGGGGACGACGTGCGATCACTAGAAGGAACTCGACTGTGACCCAGGACGACAAGAAGCAACAGGCGGCCCAGGCCGCGCTCGAATTTGTGCCGCACGACGGCGTCATCGGTGTCGGCACTGGCACTACCGCGAACTATTTCATCGCTGCCCTGGGCAAAATCAAGGGCCGTCTGGAGGGCGCGGTCGCAAGCTCGCTGGCGAGCGCCGAGCGATTGCGCGCACAGGGTATCGACGTGCTCGAACTAAATGATGCCGGTCCGCTTGCGGTATACGTGGATGGCGCCGACGAGGCTGACTTGCAGCGCCAGTTGATCAAGGGTGGTGGTGGCGCGCTGACCCGCGAGAAGATTGTGGCGGCCGCCAGCCGCCGTTTTGTGTGCATCATCGATGATTCCAAGCTGGTCGATCACTTGGGTCGTCTTCCGCTTCCCGTCGAAGTGATCCCCATGGCACGCAGCTTCGTCGCGCGAGAACTGGTGGCCGTGGGTGGTCAACCGGAATATCGGGCCGGATTTACCACCGATAACGGCAATTTGATTCTTGATGTATACGCGCTCGACATGACCAATCCACGCGAACTCGAGCAGCGCATCAATCAGATTCCAGGAGTGGTCACCAACGGTTTGTTCGCGCTGCGACCGGCGGATGTACTGCTAGTCGGCGCGGCGGCTGGTGTGCGGCGAATTCAGTAAGCGGAGGTGCATGGGGTGCGCCTAAGGACCCGGGCGGGTCAATGCACGACCGACTCAGCGTGGGGTCAACGCGTTGGTCGAATCTTCCTCGGCAACTTCGACTGGAATCAGGATTCGGCAGAACAGCATGCCAATTTCATAGAGCAACCAAATCGGGATCGCCATCATGGTCTGTGAAATCACATCTGGTGGCGTGAGAATCGCCGCCAGTACGAAGGAACCGACGATCACATAGGGTCGCTTTTCCGCGAGCTCCTCCCGGGTTGAAATGCCGGTGCGGACTAAGAGATAAGTTGCGACCGGGACTTCGAACGCCGCACCGAACGCAAAAAACATCACGATCACAAAATCCAGATACTTACTGATGTCGGTCATCACCGTCACCCCATTGGGCGCCGCATTGGTGAGGAAGCCGAAGACCAATGGGAAAACCGCAAAGTACGCAAAGGCGATTCCGCAGTAGAACAAGACGGTGCTGGAGATCAGCAACGGCAGCGCGAGCTTTTTCTCATTTCGATAGAGTCCTGGTGCAATGAAGGACCACAGCTGATAGAAAATATAGGGCGCGCAGATCGCGACCGCCACGAAGCAAGTGAGCTTGAAGGGCGCCAGAAACGGCGAGGCCACATCAGTCGCGATCATCTGCGCGCCGATCTCCGCCATCTGCTTCATCAACGGTCGCGACAGCCATTCGTAGAGTGAATTCGACACCGGCATGAGCACGAGGAGCGCCGCGAGTACACAGAGCACGGCGCGCATCAGGCGTGATCTAAGTTCTATCAGGTGCGACAGAAAACTCTGTTCGTTGGCCTCTAGACCATCAGGCTTTTCGGCTGCCATCACAGTCAACCCTGAGTGGGCGGTGGTACGTTGGCAGGCTTGACCGGCTCGTCGGTGAGTTTCGCGAGGTCATCGCTGCGCAGCGCCTGTTTGAACTGATTCAGTTCGCGCATGCTGCTGTCGTTTTCGATTTGATTCTTCAATTCGCGGACCATGCGCTGGGCACGCCCAAGCCAGCGCCCCGTCGTTCGGATGAGCGGCGGCAGGCGTGCCGGCCCCAGCACCAGCAGGGCGATCAACCCAATCAGCATTATCTCGGTAAAGCCAACGTCAAACACGGGGCTTACGAGTGCTTCTGGTCGGGATTCGCGACGACTTCGCCATCAAGTACGCGCTTGCTCGCACTGAGATCAACTACGGGTGCTTCGTCATTGCCGTCTTTGATCGATTTTCTGAAATCGCGGATCCAGCCACCGACGTCGCCACCGATGGTTTTGATTTTTTTCGTCCCAAACACCAGCATCACAATGACGAGGATGAGAACGAGTTCTTTGATACCAATGCCCATGAAGCTTTCTCCAGCGCCAGCGGAGTCGCGGCGCGTTGCTTGCTATTGTGATTGACGCGCAGCTTTTTCCTCAATACCGGAAGTGCCAAACCTGCGCGCGAGTTCAGTCATGACTTGTTGCGGATCTATTCCTTGCTGCACCAAGGCCACCAGGCAGTGAAACCAGAGATCCGCCATTTCGTGCACAATCGCCGCGCGATCCGCGCCGCCAGTCGCGATCACGACTTCGGTCGCCTCCTCGCCAATCTTCTTACGAATGGCATCGATTCCGCCGTGATAAAGTCGTGCGACATACGACGAAGCGGGATCAGCGTGCTTCCTTTGTTCCAGGATCGCCGTCAATTGGTTCAAGATATCGTCAGCCATCTGGCGCTCATTCTGGATCGACCGGACGGTAGATCTCCAAGGGGTCCCGCACGATCGGATCAACGACCTGCCACGCATCGCCCTTGAGTCTGCGGTAGAAGCACGACTCACGTCCAGTATGACAAGCGATCCCACCCCTTTGTTCAACCAGCAAATGAAGCGCATCACCGTCGCAATCGAGGCGGATCTCGCGAATCACCTGGAGATGTCCCGATTCTTCACCTTTGCGCCACAAACGGCGCCGCGAACGGGACCAGTACACCGCGCGCCCTTCGGCGGCGGTGGCCAGGACGGCCTCCAGATTCATCCAAGCCTGCATCAGAATCCGACCGGAGGTGTGATCCTGCGCGACCACCGGCACCAGCCCCGCGGCATTCCAGCGGATTTCATCAGTCCAACTCATAGCCGCATCTCAATGCCAGCCGCCGCCATATGGCGTTTAGCCTGACCGACCGTGAATTCACCAAAGTGGAAGATACTCGCGGCGAGTACGGCATCCGCATGCCCCAGAGTCACGCCTGCCACTAAATCATCGAGGGTGCCAACGCCACCAGAGGCGATTACTGGAATCGGCACGGCGTCGGCGACGGCGCGGGTTAGGGCGAGATCAAAGCCGTCGCGGGTACCGTCACGGTCCATGCTGGTCAACAGAATCTCGCCCGCGCCACACTGCGCCATTTGCGCTGCCCATTCGATGGCATCCAGGCCGGTCCCTCGCCGTCCCCCATGGGTATAGACCTCCCAACCATTGCCATCTGCGCGCGCCCGCGCATCAATCGCGACCACAATACACTGCGACCCGTATTTATCAGTCGCGGCACGCACGAAATCCGGATTGCTGACTGCGGCGGTGTTGATCCCTACCTTATCGGCGCCCGCCGCCAACATGCGCCGCACATCCGCCATCTCGCGGATCCCGCCACCGACTGTGAGTGGAATAAAGACCTGCGCTGCGACTGCCTGCACCACCTCGACCATGGTGAGTCGAGCGTCACTGCTGGCGGTGATATCCAGGAAGGTAATTTCGTCAGCCCCTTGCAGATCGTAGCGACGGGCGATTTCAACAGGATCTCCGGCATCGCGAATATCCACGAATTTGACACCTTTGACGACTCGCCCGGCATCGACATCCAGACACGGGATAATTCTTTTCGCGAGACCCATGATGGCGGCGCTCTGTAACGTGTGGGGTTAGTGCAAGGTCAAGTCAGTGGACATCGGACAAGTGCAAGCGCGTCACGCGCCGTACTCGCCGGCAACCTCAGCCGCCACCTAGATCAAGAGGAACCAGCCAACTGATCGGCCAAGACCTGCGCCGCATGAAAATCCAGGGTGCCTTCGTAAATCGCCCGGCCGGTGACAGCGCCTGCGATGCCTTCCGAGGCCACTGCCGCAAGCGCCCGAATGTCGTCAAGATTCGTGACACCACCGGAGGCAAACACCGGAATTCGCAGCGGTCGCGCGAAGGCGACTGTCGCTTCCAGGTTAAGCCCGGTCATCATGCCGTCGCGTCGGATATCCGTGAAGATGATGGCGTCGACCCCGTCCTGTTCAAACTGGCGTGCCAAATCAACCGCATCATGACGTGAGAGCTTCGACCACCCCTCAATCGCAACCTTGCCATCGCGAACATCCAGCCCCACCACAATGTGGCCGGGAAATTCCAGGCAGATATCTGAGACGAAATGCGGCGTAGTCACTGCTTTGGTGCCCACTATCACGTAACGCACACCGGCATTGAGATAGGTTTGGATAGCCTCTTCATCCCGAATGCCGCCGCCGACCTGCACGGGGATCTCGGGAAAGGCTTGGGCAATTTCGCGGATAACTGGCGAGTTGACCGGTTTACCGACAGTGGCGCCGTTCAAATCGACAATATGTAAGCGCCGCGCACCTGCTTCGACCCAGCGCCCGGCAGTCGCCACCGGATCGTCTGAATAGATCGTATCGTCGTCCATCCGGCCTTGCCGTAAACGCACGCACTTACCGTCTTTGATATCGATCGCGGGGATCAGCAACATGGGGCTAAAACTTGGAACAGAATTAGAGTTAGGCTGAAGTTGAATTACTAAATCTCGGTCGACTCAGGCAGCGACCCTCTCTGCGAATAATGCTAGCACAAGACCTCTCAAAGATCTGGCGTGCCAACGAGGGGTTCAGTGCGCTTCGTCCCAATTTTTCCCCACCCCAATATCCACCACCAAGGGCACCGCGAGCGTGGCTGCCTGCGACATTAGCCGCCGTACCTGCACTGTCACTTCGCTTACCGCGGCAGTCTCCACTTCAAATACCAGTTCATCGTGGACTTGCATGATGAGCGTGGCCCCTGGTCGTTCGCGCACAAGCCATTCGTCGACCGTCAGCATGGCGCGCTTGATAATGTCCGCCGCCGTGCCTTGCATCGGTGCATTGATGGCGGTGCGTTCAGCGTACTGCCGGCGCTGGACATTGCGCGAGTCGATGTCCGGCAAGTAGAGGCGACGTCCAAATACCGTTTCAATAAAGCCTTGTTCGCGCGCGCGGCTACGCGTTTCTTCCATGTACTGTTTCACCCCGGGGTAGCGCGTGAAATAAAGATCGACATAGGCCTGCGCCGCGCCGCGTTCGATGCCCAATTGGCGGGCCAAACCAAACGCTGACATCCCGTAGATCAGCCCAAAATTAATCGCTTTGGCGGCTCTCCGCTGTTCGTCACTCACTGCCGACAGCGCCTGTCCAAAGACTTCAGCAGCGGTCGCGCGATGGATATCCGCGCCCATCGCAAACGCGGCTAGCAACCGTTCGTCATGCGACAGATGCGCCATGATCCGCAGTTCGATTTGGGAATAATCGGCCGCCAGCAGTAGCGACCCCGGGGGCGCGATAAACGCCTGGCGAATGCGCCGTCCCTCGGCGGTGCGGATTGGGATGTTCTGCAGATTAGGTTCCGAGGACGAGAGGCGGCCGGTGGCGGCCACGGCCTGGTGATAACTGGTGTGAATTCGGCCAGTGGCGGCGTTCACTTCCAGGGGTAATTTGTCGGTGTAGGTCGACTTGAGTTTGGTCAACCCACGATGTTCCAAAATTAGTCGCGGCAAAGCGTATTGTTCGGCGAGTTCCTGGAGTGCTGGTTCCGCAGTGGAAGGTTGCCCGGTGGGCGTTTTGGCCGTGACTGGCAGGCCCAGCCGGTCAAACAGAATTTCCTGGATCTGTTTTGGTGAGCCGATGTTGAACTCGCTTCCGGCCTCGCTGAACGCCGCGCGTTCGATCATCTCGATCTTGACCGCCAGTTCACCGCTCTGCACGGCCAACATCGCCGTATCCACCAACACCCC
>JANOVQ010000151.1:0-3106 GCA_031417495.1 Pseudomonadota bacterium
ACCCGAGAGTGCCACTGGCCGTGACGCTGAGATCGCTCGCTTCAACCGTTATTGGGCCGGGAAACGCTGCATAAAAATCTTCATACGCCTTTGTATAGGTTTTGAACCCGACGAATTCGAGCGGCGGTGTCACGTCAAATACGACCAAGTTCTTGTCGGGGACGTAAAATGACATGATTGTTTGAATGTCCTTTGCGTTGTATGCAGCAACAAGATTTTGCGCCAGAGCCCGGATATCTTGCTCGTCCGCGGTCTGTGCTTCGACGCATGGTGCATGCCCATAGAGGAGCGCGCCGATCAGAAACGTAGCGCGCAAAAACACACTGTTACCCATATCAGCCCTCTATCGATTGATGCGATGCCTTCGGCGGTATTGTCCTAGCTTCGGGCTCCGTACGAAGATCGACCCAGCGCCCGCCGGCATCCATCGCAGTACGGCCTCGGCGATAAATCCATTACCGGCAGCAGCTTCGCCGCTACTGCGCGATGTTTCACGTGACGGTCAAATCCCGGATCCTCATTGTTAAGGTCGACACTGTCTGCGTCATACTTCGATCTCCGCTTCGCGCAGCCCATCGGCGATATTTTTCAGGTCGTCCGGGTTTCGGTAAGGAAAAATCTTTTGTCGTTCCGCGAACGAATAATTCGGGTTGACCGCCATTAGCTCCTGCCAAACCGCCCTGGCTTCTTTAGTTCGGCCAAGGCGGCCATAGGTGGCTGCCAATAATGCGCGGCTCGAGTCCGTACTCGGGGTCTGCGAGATACGTTTGCGCAGCACTGTTTCCGCGGCGTCGTAATCGCCAAGCATGTAGTGGCATAAGCCCATCTGGTGGAGTACGACGTCGCTGCTGATTGGATCGAGCCTGAGCGCGGTATCGAAGAACTCTAGCGCCCGGGCGGAATCACCCGCGAAATGCAGGGCCATCCCCATCATCGTGTGTCCCAGCGCATAGTTGGGATCAAGGTCAATAGCTCGCGCCTGTTCGGCGATGGAGTTCTCAAGCTGCTTTTTCCATAGGTAACACGTGCCCAATGCGTAATGCGCATGAGGCGACTGGGGAGCCAGGGCAACCGCTTTGATTGCAAGCTCATAGCTGACGCTAAGGCCGTTCTGCCAGTCTTCGCCCCAGCGGTTAACATACGCCGTGCCAAAAATCATGGCTAGGAATGCCATAGGCGCGGCGAATCCGGGGTCGAGCGCAATCGCCTTCTCTAGCCATGGCCGCGCTTTTTCGTGTCCTGTCCGGGTCCAGGTCGTAGTCCATTCACGGCCGCGCATGAACGCATCATAGGCATTGAGATTGTTCGTGCCCCGTTGGACTAGGATGTTCTGTTCCTGCGGGGTCAGGCTCACCTTCAGTGCTGCAACGATACTCCGGGTCACGTCGTCTTGAACGGCGAAGATATCATCGAGCTGACGATCGTAACGCTCCGCCCACACATGTCCGCCGGTCGTACCGTCAATCAGTTGGGCGGTGATGCGCACTTGGCCGCCGGCTTTGCGCACGCTGCCTTCGACGACGTACCTAACGCTGAGCTCGCGGCAGACGATTCCAACGTTAACTGGCCGTCCCTTGTAGGTAAAGGCCGAATTACGAGCTGTCACGAACAGGCCGGATAGCTTGGAAAGGTCGGTGATGATGTCTTCGGAAAGACCGTCAGAGAAATATTCCTGCTCGGGATCTCCGCTCATGTTGGTAAAAGGAAGCACCGCGATTGACGGCATCGTGCGCGGGATCGGGATCAAGGCCGGCGTTGGACTTTCGGCGTGGGCGACGAGATAGCCACGTACCGGCTCGCCGACGTTCTTTAATTCGTGCTCGCCGAAATCCACGAAGACAAGGTCACGGTTCCGTCGCACTTGGCGATAGGCGTCTTCGGATATCATCACGGCACCGGGCTCAGCGAGCCCCTGCAGACGTGCGGCGACGTTCACCCCGGCGCCGTACACCGAGCCGTCCGACTTCTCAATCACCTCGCCGAGATTGACGCCTACGCGAAATCGCATGCGCCGCATCTCCGGCACGCCCGCGTCTCCGTTGGCAAGCGTTGACTGGACCCTGAGCGCGGCCCGGACAGCACCGGAGACGGTCGCGAATACCGCGAGGACGCTGTCGCCGGCGGTATCGACGATACGCCCGCGCTCGCTCTGAACGTGGTCGCGAAAAATCGCGCGCGCGGCGTCGAGTGAGGCGAGCGTGGCTACCTCGTCATCGGCCATTAGCCGGGTGTAACCCGCCACATCGGCGGCGAGGATCGCCACCAACCTTTGCTCGACCACCGGCTCAGTCATCTGCCCCCCCGCATGTACTTGTCATACCCCAAGACGAGTCAAGCGTACGCAGCGAACGATGGCTTCTCAAGCTGCAGTGCCAGCCTCTGGGTAGGCGTGCTTCATTCGCGAATTGACCGGTGGGTTGATCCGGTCACTCGTGGCTAACACGTTACCCAGGGCCCCGCGAAGCCTGTCGATGCCTCGGCGGACATTGGAGCAGGAATGTCCGGTTTCAGGAATATCGAAATCTCGATGGAAATGACCGGATCGGGTCGATTGCTGTTACTCGCTGCGGTGCAGTACAGAGAAACCCTCACCTGAACCTATCATGGCCCCGATCTGCGGGCCTACGTCATCAACTTTAACCTGCACCGTAGGCACTTGAACGAAAGCTAGCGGGCAATAGTGACGGCGAAGCTGGAGAACATACCCCAAGGGGGCGATCTCATAATTTCCGATTGCCGTTCGTGGAATAAAAAGCTTCTGATGCGTTCCATCCAAGATTCAGAGGATGATCTCGCCGGCATGGCAAAGCGGTTATTTTTGGATTGGAAGATCACCAGACTCCCGGCAACAGGCCGATCTAGGGCGTGTTCATGAGATAGAGAACGGGATTGGTCGCCTACGCTTCGAATGAAATAGGGATTGCCGGCCTTACGCGCAAGTTCTGCTGCAAGGTTTTTATAGCGCGGCATATCGCCACCCGGAATACCAGCTGGTGACGGACTTAGCTCTCCTCTGAACCGGTGGTTAGACTCGTGAACAGATCATGCACGAAGCGGCACAATCGAAAGAATGGCATAACACTCAACATAATCGGGCGCTCGGTAG
>JANOVQ010000152.1:0-8962 GCA_031417495.1 Pseudomonadota bacterium
GGCGCGGCGGAAGCGATCAAGGCCGCTGGCAAGCAGGCGCAGGTGAAGGTGTATGCCTCCGGCGGCGAGGGCAAAATTGACTGCCAGCATGTTGACAGCGGGCTGCTCACCAAGGTGCTGAGCTACGACTCGCCGGCGCAAGCCAAAGCGGTCATCCAGCTCGCGAGTTTTATCCTGCAGTCCGGAATCCCCCCTGACGCGTTTCGGGTGGCGAACTATTCGACCTTGCACTGGATGGAAAAGGGCAAGTACGACCCCGCGCTGTGCTACGACTGGGCACGCTCGCCATGAACACCGGTCCATGAAAACAGGTGTGCGCTACCACGGTGCTCTGTTGCATGGGGGTTTAGTCCGCCGGCTCTACCATCGCTGGTCGCTGAAGCTCATCCTCTCCGAGCTGCTCGCTAAACGTTGGATGGAGCCCGCGATTCCCTTTGTGCTGATGTGCGGGCTGCTGGCGTACTTCGCGGCGGTGACGCCGCACTATGCGACGTGGGCTAACGCCGGCACCTTGGGCCGGCAGTTCGCCGACATGGGCTTTGTGGTGATCGCGATGGGCCTGGTCGTGATCTCGGGTGGCATCGATCTCAGCGTGGGGGCGGTGTTCGCGTTCGCCAACTTCGTGGCGCTCGCACTATTCCAGATCCTGCACGTGCCGGTGCCGGTGGTGATTGTGGGCACCTTGCTGGCGGGCGGTTTGGTCGGCGCGATTAACGGTGTGTTGGTGGGTTATCTCAAGTCGCGGCCCTTCCTGACTACCCTCGCGACGCTCATCATCCTGCGTGCGCTGGTCGATCTGCTCTCGCAGCGCTACTCCGTGCAGCTCGCGATGGGTACGCACGACGCTTGGTTGTGGGCTTATCTCGGCAGAGGATTGGCGTGCGGAGGAATCCCTTCCAACCTCATGCTGCTGCTCAGTGTGGCGGTGATCGGGCATTTCCTGCTGAGTCGCTCGCGGCCGGGTTGGCATCTCACCGCACTCGGCTCGAGCCGCAAAGCAGCGCGCCACGCCGGCATCGCGGTCGAGCGCACGTTGTGCATGACTTATGTGACGTCCGGTGTATTGTCCGCCACCGGCGGACTCTTCTATGCGGCGCGCCTGGAGAGCAGCGGCTCGGACACTGGCGTGGGTTGGGAGGTCAACGCGCTCACGGCCGTGGTGCTGGGCGGCGTGAGCCTCGCCGGTGGGCGCGGCACGGTCGCCCGGGCACTCCTTGGCGCAGTAATTGTTTTTGTCCTGGTCAACGGTCTGGTCCGCCTGGGCGTGCCAGGCGCCGTCACCTCCGCGGCGCTCGGCGCGCTGTTGCTGGTGGCCGTCGGCAGCGACGCGAAGTGGGCCAAGAATCGGCTCAAAACCATTCAGAAGATTTACCTGAACCCTACGCTCGTCGAGTTAAGACCAGCGCCATCGACTGCACCGGACAGCGGCACCCCTTATGCGGAAAATGATCGCCTGCGCGATTCCCGCGAGCTTGGACTCAACCAGGTGGAGGGACCCGAAGACGTCATCCTCGACCGCGAAGATCGCCTCTACACCGGCACCCGTGACGGGCTCATCCTGCGCTTCTCGGGGCCGAATTTCGCACGCCGCGAAGTCTTTGCGCGGATCGGCGGTCGGCCACTTGGCATGGCCTTCGATCGCGCCGACAACCTGCTGGTGTGCGTCGGCGGCATGGGGCTTTATGGCGTGACGCCGCAGGGCGAAGTCTACAAACTCACCGACGCGACCAACCGCAGCTGGTTCAAACTCAACGACGATGCGCGGCTGCGCCTGGCCGACGATCTCGACATCGCGCCGGACGGCAAGGTGTATTTCAGTGAAGCGACCATCCGCTACGAGATGCACTCCTGGCACCTCGACGGCATGGAAGGCCGCGCCAATGGGCGACTCATCTGCTATGACCCGGCCACCCGCCGCACGCGCACTGTCATCAAGGACATCTGTTTCCCCAACGGCGTGTGTACCGCGCACGATGGCAAGTCAGTGCTCTTCGCCTCGACCTGGCTGTGTTCGATATTCCGCTATTGGATCGACGGCCCACGGAAAGGCCAGGTCGACACCCTGATCGACGATCTCCCCGGGTATCCGGACAACATCAACCGCGCGTCCGACGGCAGCTACTGGCTCGCGATGGTGGGGATCCGGTCACCGACATTCGACCTTGCAATGCGCAATCCAGGCTTTCGCCTGCGGATGGTCAAGCAGCTGCCACCCGATGAATGGATGCTGCCCGGCATCAACAATGGCTGTGTGGTGAAGTTCACCGAGCAGGGCAAGGTCGTGGAATCGCTGTGGGATCCAGGCGGTCATAAGCATGCCACGTTGACTTCGATGCGCGAGCACAAGGGTAAGCTCTATCTTGGCGGGCTGGAAAACAACCGCATCGGTTGCATCGATCTGCCCGACGCCGATCCCCATTGGAGTGGGTGTGACAGTTACTGGGGCAAGCGCGAGACGCCGCATGTTGTTTGAACATCTGCTGGCCGATCTGACTGCAGTTTTTTTCCCAGCGCGTGATGCAGCCGACGCCATGCCGGTGATGGACGGACCGTGGACGCCGAATCGCGCGCTCGACGACGCGCCGCTGCTGGGCCTCCCGCTGCCGGGCTGTGACGATTTGGCCGTCGGTGGCGACTGCGTTTTCGTGTCCGCCGGCGCCGTGATCTGGTGTTTGCGCGGGGTCGATTTTGCGACGCGCAGTTTATACGCGACCCTGGCGCCAGGCGTCGGCGCGCTACTGGCGCACCGCGATTCGCTGTATGCCGCGGTCACGGGCCTCGGCGTCGTACGCCTGGTTGCTGCAGGACGCGAAATCGCCCGCCTTGAGACCGTGGCGGGCAAGCCCCTGCGCTGCGTGACAGCCTTGGCCGCCCTGCCGGACGGTCGGCTGGTGATTGCCGACGGCTCGGCACACCACCCCACCGCGCAGTGGACTCACGACCTGATGGAGCAGCGCGCCTCCGGTCGCCTGGTGCTTGCGGCAGCCGATTTGTCGCACGCGACGGTGCTCGCCGAGGGTCTCGCCTGGCCAGCGGGTTTGCTGGCGCAGGAAGACGGCGAGCACCTGTTGTTCAGCGAAAGCTGGCGGCATCGGCTTCAGCGCGTGAACCTGCAAGGAGTGATTGAGCCCGTGCTGCGCAACCTGCCGGGATACCCTGGACGCCTGGCCAGCGATGGCAAACAGGGCGCGTGGCTCGCAGTGTTCGCGGCACGCACCCAGCTGGTTGAACTGGTGCTCCGCGAGCGCAAGTTCCGGACCGAGATGATGGCGACCGTTGATCCGCGTTACTGGATCGCGCCAAGCCTGCAGTCGAGCGGGCATTATCTGGAGCCGCTGCAGGGCGGTGCCCTGAAAAAACTCGGCGTTATCAAACCGTGGGCGCCGCCGCGTTCCTATGGCCTGGTCGCGCATCTGGCGCGCGATGGTGAGTGTACAGCCTCCCTGCATAGCCGCGCCGGTGGGCTCCACCATGGAATCACTGCGGTGGGACCGCTCGGCGAACGCCTGGTGGCGGTCTCGCACGGCAGTGGGCGGGTGCTCGATCTCGGTTTGGCGAGCAGCCGAGAGGGCCGACCATGAACCCCACACAGCTATTGCGAATCGAGCAAGGGAGCAAGACTTACGCCGGCGTGAATGTGCTGCAGGACGTCGACTTCGACTTACAAGCCGGCGAGATCCACGCGCTGGTCGGCGAAAACGGGGCGGGTAAATCGACCTTGTGCAAAGCCATCGCGGGCGCGATCGAATTGACCGCTGGCCGTTACCTTGTGGACGGGAAACTCGTGCATTTCACGCGTCCTGGCGCGGCGCTCAAGGCCGGCATTGCGATGGTCTACCAGGAGACCAGCCTGGTCCCCACGATGACCGTTGCCCAGAACATCGAACTCGGGCACGAGAAGCTCTTTACGAGTTTCCGTTCGCTCAACATCAAGGCGCAACAGCTGCTGCAGTCGCTGCGCTTCCACGTGGAGCCGGCGGCGCTGGTAAGCACGCTTGGCACCGCGCAACGGCAGATGGTTGAAATCGCGCGTGCAGCCTTCCATCAGGCGCGCGTCATCATCTTCGATGAACCCACCGCAAGCCTTGCGCCAGAAGAGAAACACAACTTCTTTCAGCTGGTGCGTGATCTGCGGGCGCGCGGGGTGGGGGTGGTGTTCATCAGTCACGCCCTCGAAGAAGCGCTCGAGCTTGCGGATCGGATTACGGTGCTGCGCGATGGTCGTCACGTCATCACCGCAGCGACCCACGAATTCACCCGTGAGCAACTCGTGCGCCACATGGTGGGCCGCGACCTGGCCCAGGTGCAGTACGCGCGGCACGCGAACGCCGCCGGCCAGCGTCGCGAGAAAGTACTCAGCGTCGAGAACCTGACCATGGGCAATATCGTCAAGAACATGTCGTTCACGTTGTACGCCGGCGAAGTCGTGGGGATTGCAGGCCTCATTGGCTCGGGGCGGACCGAGGCCGCGAAGATCGTCGCCGGCGCGCTGCAGCGGAATCTCATCCGCGGCGGCAGCGTGCTTCTACGTGGCAAGCCAGTGCGCTACCGGGTGCCGCGGCAGGCGATCAACGATGGCATCGCCTACCTCACGGAAGATCGCAAACTGAACGGCTTCTTCGAGACCATGACGGTGGAAGAGAACATCTACCTCGGTCACCTCGCGACGCGCCGCGGCTTTCGTTTCCTGATCTCAGCCAGTGATCGCCGGGCGGTCGCCCAACGCTTGATCGAGCGGCTGAAAGTGCGAGCCGCCGATACGCGCGCGAAAATCATTGAACTCTCGGGTGGTAATCAGCAGAAAGTGGTGGTGGCCAAGTCGCTAGTCCAGGCGCCCGAAGTAATTTTCTTCGACGAGCCGACGCGTGGGGTAGACGTGGGCGCGATTCCGGAAATTCATCAGGCCATCCGCCAACTCGCCAGCGAGGGCAAGGCGGTGTGCGTGATTTCGTCCTACCTGCCGGAGGTGCTCGCGGTCTCGGATCGGATCCTGGTGGCGCGCCAGGGCCGCATTGCTGAAGAATTCCAGGTCGCGGAAGCGAGCGAGGATCGCATCATGTTTGCCGCGATCCACTGACCCGGTCCTGTGGCCAGGCGCTTTTTTGCAGCGCTGCCGAAACTGCGGCAGCACGGCGCGAAGATCGTGTAAGGTCACACGCTGGAATTCTGGTGCTATTCAAGGAGTCAACATGAAGACATTGAATTTCGGCAATGTGACCATCGACCGCGTACAGGACTGGTACGGCGCGCTGCTGCCGCTGAAAGATTTCTTTCCGACTTTCGATCAGGCCATCCTCGATTCCCAGCGCAGCTGGCTCGAGCCCCATTTTCTGTCGGCCAAGGGCACCCTGAACGAAGATCTGCTGCACCTGTCCCTGCACACTTACATCGTGCGCTCGGGCAAGCATGTGATTCTGGTCGATACCTGCGTCGGCAACCACAAGAAACGCAGCACGGTGCCGGCCTTCGTCGATTACAGCTCTGACTACCTCGGCAAGCTCGCCATTGCTGGTGTCACGCCGGAACAGGTCACCCACGTGATGTGCACGCATCTCCACCTCGATCATGTCGGCTGGAACACCAAGCTTGAGAACGGCCAGTGGGTGCCGACCTTTCCGAATGCGCGCTATGTGTTTGATCGCACCGAATTCGAAGGCTGGGCCGACCACCAGGATGATCATGGTCTGGACGGTTCCTATGCCGACAGCGTGCTGCCGGTCTATGCCGCCGGTCGTGCTGATCTTGTCGCCAGTGATTTCGCGCTCGACGACAGCGTGTGGCTGGAACCGAGTCGGGGCCATTCACCGGGGCACGTCTGCATCAACATCAAGGGTCACAAGGGACAGGCGCTGATGACCGGTGATACCTTTCATCATCCGATCCAGGTGGCCTATCCGGAATGGCACAGCGCGTTCTGTATGGACCTCGCAATGTCGAGCGCGTCGCGGCGCAAAATCCTCGACCAGCTGTGCGACAAGGACATCTGGATGCTGGCCGCGCACTTCAACACCCCGACCGCGGCGCATATCGTCAGCAACGGGGGGCGGCGGCGCTTGAAGATTTGAGATAGAACGAATAACGATGAGGAACGTGATGTCTACTGTGAAATATCTGCGCGCTTTTGTAGCGCTAAGTTGCGTAACCCTGGCTGCTGGCGGCGCGCTCGCCGGCGACAAGGCCATCGGCAAAAATGTTTTTCAAAAAGCCTGTGCCGCGTGCCACGCCGAGCCGGCTGTGCCGCGCGCGCTGCCGTTGGCCCGGATGGCGAAATGGCCTCCAGAGGAAATTTTTGCTGCTCAAATGAGCGGCAAGATGTTAATGCAAGCGTCTGCGATCTCCGAGAGCGAGAAACGCGCAGTCGCCATTTATCTCTCTGAAAAACCTTGGGGCACGGTACCCGACGCCAAGCACGCCGAGAAGCTGACGATGTGTGCGAAGTCCGCAGCGTTGTCCCCTGCTGCACTCAAGCAGCCCCATTGGTCGGGCTGGGGTCTGGACAGTGACAACTCGCATTTTCAACCTGCGGATCAGGCCGGCTTAAAACCGGCAGACCTGGGTAATCTTGAATTCAAATGGGCGCTTGGTTTTCCCTCCGGCAGCAGTGTCTCCACCCAGGCCGCCGTGGTGGGCGGTCGTATCTTCATTGGTGGTCCCAGCACGGGCATCTATTCGCTCGACGCCAAGACCGGTTGCGCACATTGGAAGTTCGACTCAGTTGGTGAAGTTCGCGGCGCGATTCAAGCCTTCCCGCGCGCCGATGGTTCGTTGATGTTAGTCGCGACTGATCGCAAGGCCATGGTCTATGCCATCGACGCCAACAGTGGCAAGCTGCTGTGGAAGGATAAGTCTGACGCTCACGCCACCGCCATGAACACGGGTTCAGCTGCTTATCACGATGGCAGGATTTACGTGCCCGTCGCCTCCTTGGAAGAGCTGGCCGGCGGTTTGCCGACCTACGAATGCTGCACGTTTCGCGGCAGCGTGGTGGCCTACGAACTTGAAAGCGGCAAGCGGCTGTGGAAATCCTACCTCATTCCAGAGCCCTCTCAGAAAACCGTCAAGGCGAGCAATGGCACGCAGCTGTGGGGGCCGTCGGGGGTGGGCGTGTGGTCGCAGCCGACGGTCGATGTTGAAGCCGGCGCGCTGTATGTCACCACCGGTGATTCTTATTCGCTGCCGGCCGCTGCTACGTCGGATGCCATCGTCGCCTTGGATCTGAAGACCGGCGCGATTCGCTGGACGAAGCAGATGACAGCTGATGACGCGTTTACCACAGGCTGTGTCACGCACAACGCGGATCCGGTCACTAAAAAAGCCTGCGGCCCCGATGTCGATTTCGGTTCTTCAGCAATTTTGCGCGCGCTCCCGAATGGCAAACGCGTACTACTCGCCGGCCAGAAGTCCGGCGTGATGCATGCTATCGATCCCGATGCGCAAGGCGCGGTGGTCTGGCAGAAGCGGCTTTCGCCCGGCGGTGTGTTGGGGGGTATCGAGTGGGGCTATGCCGCGGATGACCAACACGTCTATGTGCCAATCTCGGATGTGTGGGAATCGCTCAGTGAACCCGGCGCGGCGGGCGGCCTCTATGCGCTCAACATCGCCGACGGCAGCACGCTCTGGCAGACCCCCGCGACTAAGCCGGATTGTCTTGCCATCCCCGGTTGCAACGCGGGTCAGCCGCAGGCCGCGGCGATGATTCCGGGTGCCGTCTTCTCGGGGTCGATGGACGGCCACATGCGCGCCTATGACCCTGCCACCGGCAAGGTCATCTGGGACGTGAGCACCTTGCGCGAGTTCCCGACCGTTAATGGCGTGAAGGCCAAGGGTGGTTCGATCAAGGGCGCCGGGGTGGTGGTTACCGCTGGCTGGGTGTACTTCGGTTCCGGCTATGGCCTGTGGGGCCTGCCCGGTAATGCGTTCGTGGCCTACGGCCCTAAGGGTAAGTGAGAGCACCGGCCCTCAATTTTCCACATCCAGACGCGCAATCCAGCCCTCCAGGCCGGGCCCCGCCGCCGGATAACGGTTCATCACCAGGGGATCGTGCCCAGGAATAATGTGCTGCGGCGAAGTCGCTAACCGGCGCAAGGTCTGGTAGCCCTCGAGCATGTCGCCGAGGTTGTAGATGGCCGGGAAAGCGCGGTCCTGTTCCATGTGCGCATAGAAATGGCTGGCATCGGAGGCCAGTACCACCCAGCCGCGGCGCGTGCGCACGCGTACCGATTGCAATCCTTTGGTATGGCCGCCGATGTGATGCACTTCGACGCCGGGCGCAATTTCGGCCGCGCCGTCGTGAAAATAAACGCGTTGGTCGAAAACACAGCGTACCAGGTGCGCCACATCATCGGCTTCGTAGCCATGGCGGAGCAGGTCGTGGCACATGCAGCGACCGGTCGCGAATTCCATTTCCTTGTCCTGTAAATGCAAGCGGGCGTTGGCAAACAGCGGGATGTTGTCAGCGTGATCGTAGTGCATGTGCGTGATAATCACGTCCTCGATCTGCTCGGCCGCGATATCGAGCGCCTTAAGGCCGGCTATCACTGGCTTGAAGATCTGTCGGTGACGCTGCTGTGCCATGACTTCGGTGAAACCGGTATCGACCACGATTCGGCGCGCGCCGTTCGAGATCACCCACACGTAGTAGTTGAGTGGCATCTCGCTGTCGTGGGCGTCGCCGCCGAGAAAATTATCGGCTGAGCGGCGCATCAAGGACGCGTATTTGATCGCGTGGATTTCGTAGCAATCGTCCGTCATCGTCCTGTCCTCCAATGTTTCGGCATCCTGAATAGCGCAGCGGAAATCAGATGCACCATGCTGGTCGCGCCTGACAGAAGAGACAGGCCTGCGCTACCACTGCGCATTTCATCCCTGAAATGCGCAGTTACCGCCCGCGCTGCGCTCTGCCATCCCTGGCTCACTTGCGCGGGAGGCGCGCGCCGGCCAGTCTCCTCTGCCAGTCGCTTAG
>JANOVQ010000153.1:0-7827 GCA_031417495.1 Pseudomonadota bacterium
GGCGCCGCAGCGTGTGACGGCAGTCGACCCTCTACTGATGATCAGGTGGAGCGGCTCTCCGGTGGCTCAAATCGGGCGAGAATTTCGGAGTAGAAAAGTCGTTTTCGATAGAAGCGCTTCTCGTTCAGATGCCAACACCCACGCCTTACAAATCTGTCCCCTAGGCGGGTTCAACTGTTCGGATTTACAAAATTTGGTATCTGCTCTCACCTATTTTTCGAGTCGCAGGATGTAGTACCGTGGTTTGAGTAGTTTCGCTGGCGCACACACCGAAATATGCGACTTCTTATTATCGAAGATAATCCAGACATACTGGCTAACCTACACGAGTTCCTTGAGCCGCTAGGATATACGCTCGACTCGGCGCGATCTGGGACGGCAGGCCTGTCACTTGCGCTGGAACACTCATACGACGCGATCGTGTTAGATCTGATGCTGCCAGGAATCGACGGTCTCGAAGTTTGTCGCAACCTCCGCACGGTGCGCGGCGGCGCTACCCCAGTTCTTATACTCACTGCCCGCGATACCGTACAGGATAAAGTTATCGGCTTCGAATCTGGTGCGGATGATTACTTGGTTAAGCCGTTCTCTTTGATCGAACTCGATATGCGACTCAAAGCCTTATGGCGGCGTGCATCTGGACTGAACGAAAAAGCCAAACTGCGGTTCAGTAACCTGGAATTTGATCCCGGTACTTACGAAGCGAAGCGCGCCGGGCAGCTATTACATTTAACTCCCATTGGTTATCGGCTACTCGCGGCATTGCTACGCGCAGCACCGGACGTGGTCAGTCGTAAGGAACTAGAACACTCCGTGTGGGGCGACCATCCGCCCGACAGCGATGCCCTGCGTACTCACATTCGTGGACTCCGTCTCGCGCTGGACAAGCCATTCTCGCAGCCAATGCTCAAGACCATTCCCGGAATCGGCCTTCGTCTGGTCGACCCGAATGCTCCGTAGGAGTCCGTTGCGCGGGCGCATTGTCGGCGCGTACCTGCTTTTAGCAACCATACTGGGTACGCTTTTTTGTGTTATTGGATTTATGACCATTCGATCGATCGAAGATCGACTGATAAACCATCGACTGGAAAAAGCTGCCGAGACGTTGATCAATGACCACCTTCATGGGACAGAACACCGGTTGCCGGGCGATCCGAGTGTGCTACACGGCGCCCAGGTGCAGCCAGTTCTGCGTGCGCTAAATGTCGGCGTGCACGAGGTCACCATCGACGGTCGCGCTTTGCACGTGCTCGTCCATGACTACGACGGCGAACGATATGTCATCCTTGATAACGAGGAGCAGTTCGAACGTATTGAACGCTACTTGTTCTTAGCGCTCGCAGGCACTTTCGGTCTGTGTCTAGGACTTGCCGCGATGTTGGGATTCAGCACAGCCAGCCGGGTCATTGCACCGGTAATCAGCTTATCTCAAGCCGTTCAGAAGCAGACGCTATCCGCAAACTCAGCCGAATTGCTGGCGCCAGATGAAATCGGTGTGCTAGCCCGGGCACTCGCTGCGCATAGTGAAGAAATGCAGCGGTTCCTTTTACGGGAACAACTGTTCACTGGCGACGTTAGCCATGAATTACGCACGCCCCTTACGGTCATGTTAGGAGCGGCGGAGCTGCTCCGCGCTCGACTCAGTGATCGCCCCGACTTACAGGTAATCGCTGAACGTATCAGGCGCACCGCCGCGGACACCGCAGAGCGAGTCGGTGCGCTGTTGCTTTTGTCTCGATCGCCAGAATCGATAGACGCGCCGATGATTGATGTGGTGCCGATTTTGGAACACGAAATCGAGCGCTGCCGGCCGCTCCTACACGGCAAGCCAGTAGAGATCGGCCTCACAGTTAGTCAGCCAGCGATACGAGTGGCCGCGCGACCAGAACTGGTCGCTATTGCGCTTGGCAACCTCATTCGGAATGCCTGTCAGTTCACGGAACGTGGCGCCGTACGCGTGACCGTGACATTGCAGGAAGTCATCGTTGAAGACACCGGCTCCGGCATTCCAGAGGACGTGAAAGACCAAATTTTTGAACGTTTCGTGCGCATCGCGCCGCTCGGTGTTTCAGGTACGGGACTTGGGTTGGCTATCGTGCGGCGTGTGACAGACCATCTCGGTTGGACGATTAACCTCAGCAGCAGCCAATTCGGCGGAAGTCAGTTTATCGTTCGCTTTCCCGCGGCGAGGTAACCCGATCTTCACACGTTCTTCACACCCAGCCAGCTAGGGTGTCGTGGCAATACGCTTGTCGGTGTTGCGAATAATGGCCCACAAAAAACAGCGAAAGACATTGACTTGATACCTCTCGCGGTCTGCTTCGTCGTTGCCCTGCTGTTTCAAACCGCGGCTGCCGATCAACGCTTAACGTTACAGGAGGCACTCGATTTAGCAGAGCGCAACCATCCGGCGCTCGCGGCCGCGCGCAGTCTAATCGCACCAGCGCAGGCAAATCTCGTCGAGGCGCGCGCGGCCCTTTGGCACAACCCGGAATTAAGCATGGAGGTACGTCATCGCGAACTGGCGCAGCGCGAGAGCGATGATTTGACCGAACACGATGCAGCAGTTGGTCTGACCCAGACGTTCGAGATCGCCGGACAACCGCGTGCGCGCCGCGCTGCCGCAGAAGCCTCGTTGGAGGCCAGTCGCTACGCGGTCGATCAAACTCGCTTTGAAGTGCGTTTGGAAGTAGCCACAGAATTTGTGGATGCATTGCAACTGCGACGCCGGTTAGAGACTGAACAAGCTTCGGCGGAATTGTTTCATCAGGCGGCAGACATCATTGCCAAGCGAGTCAAAGCTGGTGAAGACACGCGCCTAGACGCCAATATCGCTCTGGTCGAGGCGGAGCGCGCGTCGACCCAGGTGATGCAAACGGGCGACGAACTCGCGCGCGCGCGCGCGAAGCTTGCCGCCACGCTGCAACTACCGCCAAACGTATTGCCTGAGCCATTCGGAACGCTGACAGAGACCGGCCCGTCCTACCGTCTTCGTGAATTGCTCGGCTCGGTTGCGCGGCATCCACGGATACAGGCCACGACAGCTCGCGTGCTGGCCGCTCGTCACCAGCTGACGTTGGAGCGAGCGGCGCGTATTCCCGACGTGACGCTGGGTCTGACGTACAGTCCAGAACGCACGCTTGATGGTACCGACGAGATCACGACATTGAGCTTCAATGTACCCCTGCCATTCTTTCGCAACAACGACTCCGCGATCGCACAGGCCAACGCTGAACTTATGCAATCGGAGAGCGCGCTGCAATCCGCCCAGCGCGATACCGAAGCCGCTATCCGGGTGTTATGGCAGCGGCTGACAAAGTTGCGCCAGCAGAAAGCACGCTTGGAAGGTATCGTGCTACCGATCTTACAAGACACCCAACGATTATCACTGGTCGCAATGCGGGCAGGCGAAATCAACGTGACAGAGTTTCTGCTTGCGCGGCGCCAAACAATAGAAGCGCAGCGTGAATTGGCCGATGCCCAGGCGCAGGCGGTGGTGGTCAGGCTGGAATTGGAAAATGCCGCGGGCTGGGAAAAAGGAGGAGCCCCACCCAACGGACAACAGAATTTTCCAATTAGAACGAAAGAATCCCCATGACGACGCGCCCAACGTTTGTCATGTTGCTGGCTTTACTGGTTGCGTGGCTTCTTGTCGGCTGTAATGAAGAGTCACGCGATAAGGATGAGAGCATTCAAAATGCCGTCGTCATCGCGAGTCCCGGCAAGTTTAACGTGGCGCTCAGTCTCCAAGAACAACGGGCGGCAGGGATTCAAGTGCAACCCGCCATTGAGACCGAGGTTGCGGAAATAATTTCACTCAATGGCACCCTTCAGGCTGACCAAGAGCGCATTGCCAACGTATTGCCACTCGTGCCAGGACGCCTCGTGGCATCGTCTGTGCCACTTGGCGCCACAGTCAAGGCGGGTGAGACACTAGCGGTCATCGAGAGCATCGATCTCGGCGAGGCGCAGGCGACAAATCGCCAGAATCGCAGCGAAGCGGCCCTCACTGAATCCGCATTGGCGCGTGCTCAGAAGCTTGCTGCTGAGGACATCATCGCGCAAAAGGACTTTGAGCGTGCTCGCGACGATGCGGAACGTGCGCGTGCAGCGCATCGTGCTTCCACTGACAAATTGCGCTTATTGGGCGTCACGCCGGCACCTCTCAACGCAAATCAGGATGCGATCTATCCCGTGGTATCACCTCTTTCCGGCACCGTAATCGACAAACATGCGGTGCCAGGCTCACTGGTCGGTACTGAGCCGCTCTATACCGTGGCCGACTTGACGACGGTTTGGCTAGAAGCGGACGTCTTTGAGAAGGATCTCGCACAATTGATTATTGGCAGTACCGCGACGGTGGCCGTAGCCGCCTACCCTGAGAGGAAGTTTGAGGGACGGCTGACGTATGTGTCGCCGACAATGGATGCAATCAGCCGCACCGTCAAGGCGCGTATAGAGGTGCCTAACGTTGATGGTGTGTTGAAGCCCGGGATGTTTGCGAGCGCGCTTCTCTCCTCCGCTGAGGCGCCTCGCGCGCTCCTGCTTCCCGCCGCCGCAGTCACGCTATTCAATAACAAGCCTACCGTATTTGTGCTTACGTCCCGCGGCTTTGAGCCTCGATCGGTAGAGATGACGACTCGCGCGAACGGCTCGGTTGAAATCCACCACGGGCTGCAACCCGGTGAGAATATAGCGGTGTCGGGTGCCTATACGTTGAAGTCGCGTCTCCTAAAATCATCGCTCGCGGACGACGACTGACACGATGCTGGAACGCCTAATCGAATTGTCACTCGAGTTCCGGCTCTTGGTGTTGGTGGGTCTCGCGTTCATTGTCGGCTTTGGTGTCATGTCCTGGCGGCAAGTTCCGGTCGATGCCTTTCCCGATGTAACGCCTGTACAGGTCAGCGTGATGACCGAATCTCCCGGTCTTGCGCCTGAAGATGTCGAAAAGTTACTAACGACACCGATCGAATCGACCCTGGCGGGCTTGCCGGGAGTAACTACGGTACGCTCGATGTCGATCTTCGGCCTGTCTGCCATCACTGTATATTTTGAAGACGGTACCGATATTTACTTCGCTCGCCGACTGGTCGGCGAGCGGCTCCAGGAAGCACGTTCACTGATCCCAGAGGGCTTTGGAGAACCAGAGCTCGGCCCTAATGTTTCCGGACTCGGGCAAGTGTTCTGGTACACGGTTGAGGCATCTGACGAGAAATTGAGCGACGCGGACTTGCGCACTCTGCAGGATTGGGTCATTCGTGTGCAACTACGGACTGTCCCAGGCGTCGACGACGTCGTCTCGATGGGCGGCGAGCAGAAGCAATACCAAGCGCTCATCGATCCGAACAAGCTACTGAAATACCACCTAATGCTGAAGACAGTAACCGAATCACTACTCGCCAATAACCGGCAGGTAGGAGGTCAGTTCATCAACGTAGGCTCGGAGCAGTTCCTGGTGCGTGGTACTGGCCGTATTACCAGCGAAGAACAGCTTGGTTTGGTGCCGATCGGACTTACTGAGGGCACGCCCGTGCATCTGCGTGATATCGCGCAAGTACGCCAAGCCGGAGGAGTGCGCGTGGGCGCGGCCACCCGGGATGGACGCGAAGTCGTACTGGGAATCGCCCTGCAACGCATCGGCGAAAACGCTAAATCGGTCGCCACCGCGGTGAAAGCGAAGCTCGCTCAAGTGCAAAAGTCGCTACCCCCAGGCGTAAAGGTGCATACCATCTACGATCGCACCAAACTCGTTGACCAAGCGGTATCGACCGCCTCCAGCGCATTGCTGGAGGGCTCGGTGTTGGTCGCGATTGTGTTGTTTTTATTCCTCGGCGAACTTCGCTCAGCCCTAGTGGTTATTCTGACGTTGCCGCTCGCGATGCTAATCGCATTCATCCTTATGCGACAGGTTGAACTGTCAGCCAATCTGATGTCGCTTGCGGGACTGGCAGTGGCCATCGGGATGATGATCGATGGCGCCGTGGTTTTAGTAGAGAATTCCTACCGATTGTTGGCGCATGCTGACCGAGGCGAGACACGACTGCAGATTGTTCGCCGTGCGACGCTCGAAGTCGCTAAGCCCATTACGTTTGCAATTCTCATCATCATCGTCGTTTTTTTGCCGCTGTTCTCGCTTTCGGACATCGAAGGCAAAATGTTCAGACCAATGGCCCTGACCATTACGTTTGCGATGTTCGGTGCACTGATCCTGACGTTAACGGTTACTCCGGTGCTTGCGTCGCTCATCCTTAGACCAAAATTGGAAGGTGATACCTGGCTGTTACGCCAAATCAAGCGCGTGTATACCCCGATACTCGACGCATCGCTTCTTCACAAGAAGCGCACTCTGTTGATCGCCGTCGCCGTATTGGGGCTCACGCTGGCAACGCTCCCATCCCTCGGTCGAGAGTTTATTCCGACGCTGCAGGAGGGGGATTTTCTCGTGCGGGTTGGCACCATCGCCTCAACCTCGCTTGAGGAGAGCATTTCGATATCGGAGAAGGTCGAACAGGCCCTGCTAGGATTCCCGCAGACACGAACGGCGCTTGCCACCATTGGGCGGGCCGAACGCGGCGAGCCTGAAGATGTCAATCGCATCGAGATCATCGTTGGCTTGAAAGATCGCGCCGTCTGGCCACAGCCGCTCACCTATCTGGAACTCTCGCGACAGATGCAAGCGTCACTCACAAGGGCGGTTCCAACGGCGCTCGTTTCGATTTCGCAGCCAATCCAAGTGCGGGTGGAAGAGCTTGTATCAGGTGTGCGAGCGCCGCTCGCGCTTCGCATTAGCGGTGAGGACTTAGGCGAGCTTGATCGCCTTACCGGTTTGGCAAAGGAAGTTCTGGAAAAAATCCGTGGCGCAGCGGATCTTTCATTGGAAGCGAACCGCGGTAAGCCGCAGATCGAAGTGGCGGTTAACGCCCAGGAAGCGGCGCGCTACGGTCTATCAGCCGACGAGATACTCGCAATGGTGCAGACCGGTATCGGCGGAAGTACCGCCGGCGTCGTGCTGGAAGGCAACAGACGTTTTGATATCCTTCTGCGGTTTCAGCCTGAGTTTCGCACCAATATCGAAGCTATTAAAAATCTCCCGTTAAGCGTTGCGGGCGGCGCGGTATTACCCCTATCGAGGGTGACGGACGTGCGTGCCACCGAAGGCTATTCGTTTGTACGCCATGAAGACTTGCTGCGCAGCGCAGTGATTCAGCTGGATGTACAGGGACGTGACGTCAACAGCTTCGTGCGAGAGGCGCAGGCCGCGCTAGAACACGATCTAAAACTACCCTCTGGCTACAGCCTCCAATGGGGCGGCTCTTTTGAGAACCAGCAACGTGCAATGGCTCGACTCTCGCTGATCGTGCCGCTCACTGTCGGGCTAATCTACATCTTGCTATATACCGCGTTCAACTCGGCTGCACTAGCAGGTCTCATCATTGCAAACGTTCCATTTGCAATCGTCGGTGGCGTGATCGCGTTACTGGTTACGGGGCAATACCTTTCTGTGCCGTCGCTAATCGGGTTTATTGCGGTGTTCGGCGTAGCGATGCTCAATGGAATCGTGATGGTTTCGTTCATAAACGATCAGATCGCGGGTGGGAAGAATGTGCGCGAAGCCGTGCGTGACGGTGCGCTGTTGCGCCTTCGACCGGTGCTGATGACCGCCTCGGTCAGCATCCTCGGGTTGCTTCCGATGCTACTGTCGCACGGAGTGGGTGCCGAGACGCAACGGCCGCTAGCTACCGTCGTGATCGGCGGACTAATCAGTTCTACGCTGCTGACACTCCTGCTGCTGCCACTTATGTTTGAGTGGCTTCAGAATAGAAG
>JANOVQ010000154.1:0-2481 GCA_031417495.1 Pseudomonadota bacterium
GCCAGTCTGCGGACACATGGCCTGGGGGATCAGCCATTCGAGATAAGGGGCGATCGCCTCGGGGGTCGCTTCGGCAAACATCTTATGCGGTGCGAGGAAGGGCTCGTTGATCTCGACGATGCGCGTAAACGAGGTGTGTCCGATGGCTGACCAGTGCATATAACTTCCTTTCTTCAGATCACTCGCACATGCTCAAACGGGCTCGTGCAAGACCTTCATGTTTGGGCGCTGCCGTGGCACTTCTTGAACTTTTGAGCACTGCCGCACGGACAGGGATCGTTACGACCGACATTGCGCAAAGGGTTCCGCGCCGGATCGGCCGCGTGCTGATGCGTATGTTGGTCGTGATCGTGCTCGCATCCAGGGCCGTGAACGTGGGCGGGGGGCGTGTGCTTGGGATCGTGCATGAGGGTTACTCGGTTTTAGAAGCGGGTGATAAATACGGGACCGTAAGTGCGCACCTAAACGCGGATCGCCAGCAGTTCCTTGAGATGCTCATCAACCTGGGTAATGAACTGCGGCTCGAAGCCGGTCAGGACCAGATGGCCGCACACACTGTTGAGAACTCTGAACTCGCTGCCTTTAATCATTTTCTGCTCATGGCGACAATCGCGCGGCGGAAAGAACATGTCTTCGTCGATCGGCATCACAAAGGTTTTAGCCGTGATGCGCGCCAGCGCTTTCTTTAAATCTCCGCCGGTATGCCGGCTCACATCGCCGCGCTGCCATTTCCACGCCTGGCACAGCAGATCGTTCGGATCCATCGCAGTGAAATACGCTTCCAGAAAGTTCGTCATAAAATCCGGCACTGAACTGAAGCCTAAGGGTCGCCACCTTTCCTGCTTGAAGAACTCGCTGCTCAAGCCCATCACTGCCCACAACAGGGCATGGCGCGTGAGCCCGGCATGGACTTCGGTGTGGGAGTCGTACCAACCTAGACGGAATCCCGGATCACTGGTGATCGCATCCATCAAGCTCTGGGTATACAGAAAATCATGCGCAGTATTCTGTGCAGTTCCCGCAATTGGCGCCGCGCGTTGCACCAGCGTGGGGTAGCGTACCGCCCACTCAAAAGTCTGCTGGGCACCCATCGAGCCGCCCATCACCAGGGCCAATTGCTTGAGCCCGAAACGCGCGGTCACCAGTTGGTGTTGCGCGCGGACATCGTCGCCAATTCGCACCTTGGGGAAATTGCCGCGCCCGCCGTTGCCGGGCGTGTTATGCGGTGAACTGGAAAGTCCACCGCCGAGTTGATTTACGCAGACAATGAAATACTTCGCGGGATCGAGCGCGTGACCTTTGCCGATGTACGCCTGCTCGAAGACCTTGCTGGTGCCCGAGTACCACGAGGGGATCAGGATGGCGTTGTCGCGCGCCTTGTTGAGTTTGCCGTGAGCGGCGTAGGCGAGAGTTGCACCGCGCAAGGTGCCGCCTTCCTCCAGCACGAAATCGCCCAGGGCGTAAGTCTCAAAGGGTCCGTGTAGCGCTTGCGAATAGAAAGGATTATCGAGCATAGGTCTCATGCAACTCCAAGTTCAGAACAAGGACAGAGGATTACAGCGCGAGACGGGCTTTTAGCCAGGCGCCGATTTTGGCCACTGCAGCATCGGCTTCCGGCAGGGCGCCGGCGGCAATCTGGAAGACATGCTGCATCTCCGGAAAAATTTCGAGCGTGATATCGACGCCGGCTTTCTTTGCCAGATCAGCGAAGCGCACAGAATCATCGAGCAGCACCTCTTCATCGCCCACCTGGATGTAGATCGGCGGCAGGCCCTTCAGGTTGGCGTACAACGGCGAGGCGTAAGGATCGCGCGCGCTGCCGCCCTGGAGAAACACCCCGGACAACTGGCTAATCGCCGGCGGCGAGACGATCAGGTCGAGCGCCGCGCGCGTGCGCATCGATTCGCCGGTGCCTTCCATGTCGGTCCACGGCGAGATCGGCGCCAGCGCTGCAGGCAGCGGCACGCCGAGGTCGCGGAGTTTAAGCGCAGTCGCCAAACAGAGACCGCCGCCGGCCGAGTCGCCCGCAAGCGCGATGGCCGAGGGTTTAATGCCTTGGGCTAACAGCCACTGGTAGGCCGTCACCGCATCGTTCACTGCCGCGGGATGGGGATGCTCAGGCGCGAGACGGTAGTCGACATTCAGCGCCCGGCAACCCGCGGCCTTGGCGATATGGCCGACCATTTTGCGATGGGTCTCGGCCGACATCATCACGTAGCCGCCACCGTGGACATACATGAGAACCTGCTCGGTGGCCGCGCCCTCTGGTGTGAGCCATTGGGCGGGGATCCCGCCGGCATCCACTGGAGTGCAGGTCACGCCGGCAGGTTCACTCGTCAAATTGCCAAACGCGATAGCAGCGGTGCGCATTTCCGCCAGACTGGCCTGGGGTTTGTTTAAACTCTGGTCGCGGAACAGGCGCAAAGCTTCTTTGAGCTTGGTGGCTTGCGGACTGGCCATGGTGAATCTCCCGGGTAACGA
>JANOVQ010000155.1:0-6915 GCA_031417495.1 Pseudomonadota bacterium
CAGATCAATCATCTCGGTTTCGCGCTAGGCATGCTGCAGGGACATTACACGCCGAACTTCAGCGGTTATCTCGCACAGGCGCAGCGCAATCTGGTCGAGACCTACCTCGTTAAGCGGGTGTGGGATTACTGGGTACTGGAATCGATGTGGGGGCACTTCAATTTCAGCGACTTCGATCCGGCAGCCAAGGACAACATCATGCTGACTGGCTGGTACGGCATGCACGTCAATCAGTACATGCTGAACAGCGGTGATCGCCGTTACGCTGAGCCCGGCAGTTTGACCTTCCGGCTGAGCGAACGCACCGCCTTCCCGCACAGCTCGCACACGCTCGCCCAATCAATCCTTGATAACTACCAGCGCTCGGATTTTTGTTTATTTCCGTGCGAGCCAAACTGGGTCTATCCGGTCTGCAACATGTATGGCCTGGGTTCGCTCGCCGCGCATGACGCAGTGTTCGGCACGCGTCATGCACAGGCCTCGTTGCCCACCTGGCTGCGCATGCTGGAAGAGGAATTTACCGACCAGAAAGGGTCGCTCATCGGCTTGCGTTCCTACTGGACCGGCTTCGAGATTCCGTTCTACGCCGGCGAGGCAGGTTTTGCCTTTTTCGCCAACGTGTTCGCGCCGTCGCTCGCGCGTCGCCTGTGGGCCATCGGGCGCAAGGAACTCGCCTACTGCATCGCGCCGGATGCCAACGGCGCACCGCGCCTGAGCATTCCGCGCGAGGCGCTGAGCTTCCTCGATACGATCGATCCTGGCCACTACCGGCGGGGATCCTTGTTCGCCTATGCCGCAGTGGCCATGTGTAGTCGTGAGTTCGGCGACGACGAACTCGCCGAAGCCGCGCTGCGCTCGATGGACCAGGATTGCGGGCGCCAGGACGAAGGTGGCGTCACTTGGTACCGCGACGCCTCGTGCCTGGCCAACGTGTGGGCGGTGGAGGCCAAGCTCATGCGTACCGGTGACTTCCGCAATTCCTTCGTGAAGGGGCCGCCGCCCAGCGCCTTCAGCGGCCCGCAACTCGCCAGTGCAAATTATCCCGAGGTATTGGTGGCGCAGGCGACGAGCATCGGTGAGAACCTCGACCTGGTGGTCTATCCCGGACAGGGCAACGGCCGTCAGCCGCTCGGCCTCGGACGCCTCAAACCGGGGCTGCAGTATCGCGTCGACGGCCGTCCTGATCTCGATTTCCGCGCCGACGATCAGGGGACGGCGCGGCTCGAAGTCGAACTCAGGGGGCGGACCGCTTTGGCCATCGCGCCCGCGGCCTGAGGCGCAGGACGCTGCAGCGAGTTTTCAGAGGCGGCTTCGAAGTGGCGATCACCACCCGCTAGACGCGGTGGTAACGTCGCCGTCGCATAACGCGCGGCCGAAGCCCGTGGCATTGAACACCACCGCGGCCACTTCGTTGCCGAGATGAATGCGATGGGTGTACACCCAGGATCCGGCGAGGGCCGCTTCCAGCGCGAGCAGGGCGAACACCGTGTAGCGAACGGAAGGATAACGCAGACGCTCGAGCAGACCTGCCACGACAGTGCCGAGTCCATAGGAGGTAGTCCGCGCGCGGGGCGCAATGCCGAGCCAGGCCTTTACCCGCCGCCAACCCTCGATGATCTGCATGGCGAGCGCCAGCGCGATCACACAGCAGGTCATGGTGCAGTGCGCCGAGTCGGTCGGGAGGTCACGCGGTAGTCACTATCATTTGGCCTCACGCCGGGTGCTCCTTTTCCGCGCCACTGCCCACGATTTTTAATGAAATAGCCGACGGCTATTCGCGGGTTAATGCCTCGCTTGCCATTGAGCGGTACCGAAAGCGTAGCACAAGGCACGGTGCAGAATTTTGGCGTCCACGTGAATTGTGCCGCGCACCCTAAGCAACGAATCGCGAATGGGTGGAAGACACCTCAGCCCCTCACGCGGCCGCACGTTGCGCGAATTGCGGCAGAATTTCTTCCGTCAAACATTGTTGCGACGCCGTCCATGCGCTCTTCCTCATCACAAGTAGTGGTTAGCGACGCCAGCATGGGGCCGCGATTACTCGCAACCCATCAGGCTTAGAGTCAACCTTCCTGGCTTTGGAGATTGGCATGCTCAAATTAATCCAGCAGTCCGTGGTGTTACCGGCTACGCCGGAACGTTTGTACGAGATGTATCTCGATCCGGTGCTGCATGCGGCTTTCACCGGCGCGCCGGCGATGATCAGCGAGGTCCCCGGCAGCGAGTTCCGGGCGTTCGGTGGCACGCTCGGGGGCAAGATGCTCGACACGCTCTCGCACAAATTGATCGTGCACAGCTGGCGCGCCTCACACTGGACGGCGGCCGATCTCGACTCAACCTTGATTCTCACCTTCTGGCCGGATGCCGTGGGTGGGCGCATCGATCTCACGCACGTAAATGTGGCCGAGCACGATTTCGAAGGTGTCACCGAGGGTTGGGAAAAATACTACTGGGGCCCCTGGCGGGCATACTTGCGACAGGGTTAGTGTGCTCGTTTCAGCAGCGCGCTGCATTAGTCCTGCGCGCGAAGTCCATGGCGTTCGCTTCACCCCACGGCGGAGAGATATGCCGTGATCTCTTCGCAGGTCCAGAGGTCGGCGTACTTTTGTGCCATGTCGAACAAGTTGGCTTCGTGCGGTCCGAGTGCGCGATCACCAACCCCGTCGGAGGCAACAATCGTGCGGAAATTGTGGCTCATCGAATCGACTACCGAGGCGCGCACGCAGCCGGAGGTGGTGCAGCCGGTCACGATCACGGTATCAACCTGCTTACGGATAAACCATGTCGCAAGCGAAGTGCCGAAAAATGCCGAGGGCTGCGTTTTACGGACCACTAACTCGCCGGGTACCGGCGTCAATTCAGGGACGATTTGACCGAGCGGTGCATTCTCGGTGAATTTTTCGAGACCTTGCGCTTTCAGCGAAAAGACCCCCGCGTCAGCGCCATCGTCTGCGTAGACCACCCGCGTGTAGGCGATGGGTAAGCCGCGCGCACGCGCCATGGCGAGCAGTGGCTGGGTGCGCACGACCGCGGACAGAATGTTGCCACCGCCGAAGTGGTTCGGATCAGTAAAGCCCACCACGAAATCCACGATCAACAGAGCCGGGCTTTTGCCAAAGCCCGAACTGTGGCCGAAGCCCTGTTTTTGATAAATATCGAGTTCATTCATCGGGGGACTCCTCGTTCAGCGCGGTACGCACCGGGCAGCCCAAGCGTATCAGCGCAGAAACAAGCGTGGAATGGGGCGCGTACCGTGGCACTCGATTCCACAGCATGACCCGCTTATCCTGCGTGACGGGGATCCATTGGACGAAGAAAGACCGAGGCGATGCCACAAACTCATCAACACGCTTTGAAGGTCGCTGTGATCGGTGGTTCGATCACGGGCTGCACTGCGGCCATTGAACTCGCAGATTTCGGCTGTGAGGTGACCTTGTTCGAACGCGGGGGCGAAGAGTTGAAGGATCGGGGCGCCGGCATTGGCATTCCGCCCTCGGTGATGGCGGCTTACGTAGGCCGCGGACTGATCGCGCCCGATGTGCCCTGCTTTGATGCGCAAAATTTTGTGCGACGTTGGCGCACTGCGGCCGAGCCGGAGTACGGGTATCTTGCCTGGAAGCAACCCACCAACATGGTGATGCTCAATTGGGGCATGTTGTATCGGAATCTGCGCGAGCGAGTGCCTGCCGGCATTTATCGCACGCGAACGCGCGTGGTTGCGCTGCGCGGGATGCCGACACAAGTCGAAATAGAACTGGAAAATAGCGAGACCCACCGCTTCGACCTGGTCGTCTGCGCGGATGGTTATGCCTCACTCGGTCGCAAGGCACTGTTCCCTGAACTCGATATCCGCTACGCCGGTTATGTGTTGTGGCGTGGCAGCCTCGCCGAGTCTGCGTTGCGCGAGTCGCAGCCGCTGGAGTCGGGTGTCCACGCGTTGGGTTATCCCGGTGGCCATGGGATTTTCTATTTTGTACCGGGCACGGAGGGCAGCACGAAGCCCGGTGAGCGCATTGTGAATTGGGCGATGTATCTGCCGGTGCCTGACCTCGCGAGCTTCATGGTTGATCGCGACGGGCGGCAGCATGAAGGGTCGCTGCCGCCGGGCGCGATGCCAGACGCGACCGAGGCACGCCTGAAAGCAGAGGCACAGACGCGCTTGCCGGACTACTACGCGCGGATCGCCGCCGCCAGCCAGCACACCTACGTCTATGCGATTTACGATTGCGAAGTCCCGGCCTATCGCCGGCATCGGATCTGTTTGGCCGGCGATGCGGGGGCCTTCGCGCGGCCGCACAGCGGGGCGGGTGCGCTCAAAGGCGTGAACGACGCGATCACACTGCGCACCGCCCTGGAATCAAATGCAGATCTTGAAACCGCGCTTGAGAACTGGAATATCAGCCAGACCGAGAGCGGCAATAAGATGGTGAGATTCGGCAATCAACTTGGTCGCGCGCTGGTGCAGGAGATCCCGGATTGGTCGACCATGAACGCAGCGGAGATGGAGGGCTGGTTTACGGCCTGCGTGACCATCAATACCGAAATGTTTGATGCGAGTAAGCGCCCCGCCTGAAAGTGCCGCGGCGCGGCGCCGCGCAAACTCACGCTCGGTCAAAGCGGGCCTTTGCGCACCGCGTGCTTGCCATCCCAGCCCTTGGCTGCGTCCTCCACCGTCATAAACAGGTCTTTGAAGACCTGCGCGTTGTCCCACAGCTCGGTGTAATGGCCGATTGTCGCCACCGTATCGAAATAGGTCAGCGGGGCACCGCCCACCGTGCATTCGAACGCGGCGACATGCCCGAGCTTGCGATACTGCGCGCAGGTCGCGGCATAATCGACTGGCATCAGACCGAAGTGGTGGACGCCGACGCGGCCGGCATCCAGGAATTCCTTGTACACCGATGGCTCGTTGTTGTGCTGAAAGATCAATTCGATCTGAACATCACCGCTGTTGCCGAGTGCCAACGTGACATCCACGTTCGAAGACTGGCCGAGATATTTCTGATTCAGCAACGGACAGTGATCAAAACGGAAAAACGGCCCAACCTTGAGCACCTCAGTCCAGTACTTGAGGGCGGCGTCAAGATCGCGCACGACATAAGCGACCTGACGAATCGTGTGCAATGGCTGGGTCATCTTGGCTTCTCCTTACGTGAGAGATAGTTAACGAAATCGGCATTAATCCATCCACGCACGTAGGCGTTGCGCGGCGACTCAGAATCTATAGGCGCTAGCGATGAAAATCGAGCGGCGGGCAGCGCAGGGTCATCGCAGGCGCCAGATCTCGCACCCGCCGCGACGCAGCGTGCGGTCTCGCTGTGAGCTACGAGATACTTGCTGTACGTTGGCATTCGCCGTGCGCCGGACCGGACAGCATCGCGAGTCGTGGGTCTATTCCCTATCCCCAGCTGACCTCATACCATTCCAGTCGACAACCTTTCCTGGATGAATCTCCACGCTATGAGTTATCGACTGGGGGTGGATGTCGGTGGCACGTACACCGATCTTCTGCTGATTGACGAAAACACCGGCACCGTGCACACCGCGAAAGTGCCCTCCACGCCGGGCGACTCCTCGCACGGCGTGCTCGCGGGGGTTGCGCGGGTGTGTGCGCGCGCTGGTATCTCGCCACAGCAGATCACGTCGCTAATGCACGGCACGACCGTCGCCACCAACACCGTGCTGACTGGCACCGGCGCCAAAGTCGGGCTGGTGACCACGCTGGGTTATCGCCAGGTACTGCAGATCGCGCGGTCCTATGTGCCGGGGGGGCTAGGTGGCTGGGTGGTGTATCAGAAGTCGGACCCGATGGCGCCGCTCGAACTCACGATCGAGGCTGACGAGCGGATCGGCGCGCGCGGCGAAGTCGTGCGCGAACTCGACGAAATCAGTCTCGTCAGCGGACTCGGTGAGTTGTTAGACGAGGGCATCGAAGCGCTCACTGTCTCATTAATCAACTCCTTCACGAACGATGTGCATGAACGACGGATTGCGCTGCTCGCCGAAGATGTGATGCCGACAGTCCCCGTCTCGTTATCCTGCGAAGTGCTACCGGAACTGCAGGAATACGAGCGGACCGTCACCACCGTTGCGAACTCTTACATCCGGCCGAAAGTGGCGCGCTACATCGCGAATTTGGATGCTGAATTGCGCCGCATGATGCCCGCGCTCGCGCTGCACATTCTGCGCTCGGATGGCGGTCTCACCACCGCTGAGGCGGCCGCCCGTTATCCGATCAACCTGTTGATGAGCGGCCCGGCGGGTGGTGTCGCCGGCGCCATTTGGAGCGCGACCAACGCCGGTTTCCGCAATTTGCTGACCTTGGATATGGGTGGGACGTCGACCGACGTCGCCCTCGTGCAGGACGGCGTAGCGCGCCTGCGCCGCGAAACCACAGTGGGAGATGTCACCGTGCGGGCGTCGTCGATTGATATCCGCACCGTCGGCGCGGGCGGTGGTTCAATCGCGCATGTGCCTGCGTTGACCAAGGCGTTACGCGTAGGCCCGCAAAGTGCTGGCGCCGATCCCGGACCCGCGTGCTATGGCCGCGGGGGAACCTTGCCAACCGTCACCGACGCCAATGTTGTGCTCGGCTATCTTCCCGCTGGGGTCCGCCTGGGCGGCGACCTCGCGCTGGACACGGCGGCCGCATACACCGCAGTCATGTGCATTGCCGAGGCGCTGGGGGTGTCTGGCGCGCGCGCTGCGGAGGGGATTTATCAGATCGTCAACGAGAACATGTTCGGTGCCTTGCGCCTGGTTTCGGTTGAGCAGGGCTACGATCCGCGCGATTTTGCGCTGTTTGCGTTTGGTGGTGCTGGGCCACTGCATGCGAATGCACTGGGGCGTTTGATGGGCACGTGGCCGGTCATCATTCCGCCTGGACCGGGCGTTCTTTGCGCCTACGGTGATGCG
>JANOVQ010000156.1:0-17180 GCA_031417495.1 Pseudomonadota bacterium
GTCGAGCTGCTTGCGCAGGCCGTCAGCGCCGGTGAACTTCCCAACGTGGTCGCCATCGTCGGCAATCGCGAGGGGCCGATCTATGAAGGTGCCTTTGGGCCACGCACCTTGGGCGAGCCGGCGGCGCTAACCCCCCAGAGCGTGATCTGGATCGCGTCGATGTCGAAAGCGCTCACCACCGCGGCGGCCATGCAGCTGGTCGAACAGGGTCGCCTGGAGCTCGACGCTCCCGCACAGAACGTGCTGCCCGCGCTTGGCCAGACCCAGGTCCTCAGCGGCTTCGATGCGGCTGGCAAGCCGCAACTGCGGCCACCGCGCCACGCGCTCACCCTGCGTCATTTACTCACGCACACCGGCGGCTTCGGTTATGAATTTTCCAATGCCGACACCAAGCGCTACATGGATGCCACTGGCATCCCTAGCATCATGACCTGTACCAATGCCGCGCTGACTGCGCCTCTCCTGTTCGATCCGGGTGAGCGCTGGGAGTATGGCACCGGGATCGATTGGGCGGGCAAGATGGTCGAGAAGGTCTGCGCCAAATCGATCGGTCAGGTCCTGCAAGACAATTTGTTTACCCCGCTCAAAATGACCAGCACCTCCTTCAAACTCAGTGCCGAGCAGCGGCGCCGCCTGACCGGCATGCACGCGCGCGCGCCGGACGGCTCGCTCGCCCCACTGGATTTGATCATTGCGCAAGACCCCGAGTTTGAGATGAGCGGCGGTGGACTCTACAGCACGGTCCACGATTATCTGCGCTTCATGCGCATGATCCTGGGTGGCGGCAGTCTGGACGGCGTCCGCGTGTTGCGCGCAGAAACCGTCGCCGAGATGGCGCGCGATCAAACTCCCGAGCTGGACTGCGGTCGCGTGGCAAGCGTGTCGCCGGAGGTCTTACACGATGCAGATTTCTTCCCGGATGCGAAGTCTGGCTGGGGCTTAAGCTTCCTGATCAACCGCAGCGCGGTGCCGCAGGGCCGCGCGGCCGGCAGCCTCGCGTGGGCCGGGCTCTCCAACTGCTATTACTGGATCGATCTGAAGCGCGATATCTGCGCGGTGCTGGCGACTCAATTGTTGCCGTTCTTCGATCCCAAGACCATTGCGTTGTTACACGAATTTGAGCGGCAGGTTTATGCGGAGGATGGGGCCAGCTAATTTCGTCATCCCGGGCAAGCTGCGAAGCAGCGTAGACCCGGGATCCAGGGGCATTTGATGTGCTCGATGGATCCCGGGTCTACGCTCTGCGCTTTCCGGGATGACGGGCCCGCACACCAAACCTCGCTACGGTTGCACAGGAGTGCCACGAACTTTCGCCAACGCAGCAAAACTCACCGCCTCATCATGACAACCCGCACACCGTCGCAACGGGCCGCTCTTCGTTCCCTGCTGCGCTAACTTCACGTGGCAGTCGCGACAGAAGGTGTGAAAATCTGCTTCGATCCGAAGCGCGAGTTCAGGGCGGATTTTATGGCAGAAATAGCAGGAATCTCGTCCCGTCGCATCGAAGAAATTGTGATGGCATGTCGCGCATTTCACCGCCCCGTGATCATGGTGATCAAAATTGATCGGCAGCAAGGGCCGGCCCACGATCAGGTGATCGCGCCACGCGCTGACCCCGTAGCCAACGCCCATGCTTAGGCTGACCGCTATAAGCAGGGATCGATAGCGCACAACACGCGCTCCGCAGCAGGCGTTTGAAATTGTCCCGACCAGGAAAATCCCAGCGCCGCGGCCAACCAGGTCAGCGCGATTGCGCTGATCAGTCGCTGCACGCGGGAACGCACTGCGTGCCCCGGATCGCGCGCTGGGTTGGCCGCCCCGCGCAGCGGCCAACGGCGTAACGCCCATGCCGTCACGCTCGGAACCACCAGCAGCCACAGCACTGCCGCGCGCTTGCCTGCGTTATCGTAGTAATACCCAGCGCCTAGTAGATGCCAACCGATACAGCCAAGCGCGATTATCGACAGACCGGCATGCCAGTAGCGCCAACTCTGGTAGGACCACCGCCAGGCCTCGCGGTATAACGACGACACAATCAAAAAGACCATGAGCAAGGTGCCGAGCAAGCCGGCCATCATCGGCGCCACCGCGCCGAGTTTCAGGTACTCAATGGTTCTTGCTTCGAGCAGGATGAGGAGTGCCACATGTGCGATCACCAGGCCCATTCCGAGATAGGCGAGCTGGCGGTGCGTGGCCTGAATCAGTCTTAAGAAACCGCTGGCACGATGTTGTGGCGCCCACCAACGTGCACTCAACAGGGGTAGCAGGGCGAGACCACTGGCGGCAAGAATGCCCAGCGCCATCGCGAAATCCCACCAAAAATCCACTGCACGAGGCTGCGCGTAGGCCAGCAACAACCCGACTGGCGCAAGCGTATAAAACAGCACGGCAGCGAACCAGCGCTGCTCCAGTGCGGTGTAGGCGGAAACGGCAGCAACCGGTGGCGGCATGACAAGACTTAAGGCGAGAAGAAAACGTAGGCGCGGAGTCTGCCAGATTTTGCTTTTCGGTTCGCCGGTTAGACGAACTTTAAGCCATACTGGCACACGTGTACCACCACGAAATCACTCTATGAATTTTGCCGCACTCACCGAACAACGCCACAGCGTGCGACGCTATCAACCCGGTCTCGCGATCACCGACACCGAACTGCGTGAAATCTTCCGGCAGGTGCAACGCTCGCCGAGTTCCTTCAATCTGCAACATTGGCGCTTCATCGTGATTCGCGAGCCCGCCCGCAAAACAGCCCTGCGCAAGCTCTCCTATGGCCAACAGCAAGTCGAGGATTGCGCGGCGGCCGTGCTGGTGTGCGGGCGACTGGATGCGTTTGAGGATGCGGCCCATCTCTACGCTGACGCGCCAGTCGAGGTGCGCGAAAAATTCATCCCCATGATCGGCGGGGTCTACCGCAATCAACCCGGGCTGCAGCGCGAAGAAGCCATTCGTTCCGGCGCGCTGGCGGCGATGACTTTAATGTATGCGGCGAAACATTGCGGTTGGGACAGTGGGCCGATGATCGGCTTCGATGCGCAGAAGGTGGCGACCTTGCTCGCGCTCACACCCAACATCGTGCCGGTGATGTTGGTGACGCTTGGCAAGGCACTTAACGGCGAACAGCCGCCACGGCTTTACCGCCGGCCACTCGGCGAGATTGTGCAGTTCGAGTCGTTAAACGGACCCGCGCTCTTCGATTAACTTAAACGTGATGCGCGTCACAGGCGCGTGAGCACCGCTGTCGCTGGCTTCCGACAGCACCCAACCGCCTCGCGATGAATTCTTTCGTTTCCTGAATTCCTGCGCGACATTACGCGCACGTCATAGTGTTTAACAGCGCGGACTTGTGCGCGCATCTCTTTGATCGATAACCCGCCGCTAAGCATTCCTACCAGGCGTGCGCGCTGGACCCCAGTGCTATCGCCGGTTTAGGCACGCGACTTGCTCTATCCCTTAGCCAAGCTCGAACGATAACGAGCACGGAGCGGGAGTCCGAGTTGTCCAATGCAGGGAGTGTTCGCTCAATGAAGAAATTTTTAGGCTGCGCCGTGTCGATTTCGGCCGCGCTGCTCAGTGTGCAAGTTCAGGCAGTGCCATTGCTTGATACCTATATCGGTTCGGACGATCACGGTTACGGGGATGTGATCGGCAGTACGGCCTTATTTGATACCAGCCGCGCCGAGATCACCCGTGAAAACGGCAAGCTCCAAGTCGATATCTTTACGAATTTTGTCGGCAATGTCGGGGTGTATCCTGGTCTCACATTGAACGAGACGGGAATCGGCTACGGCGATTTGTTGCTAGGTGGCGCCTGGACTCCTTTTGTCAGACCGAATGATCCTTCGACCGACAATATCGTCGGTCACAAGTATGACAATGCCAGCACCGGGACGCACTGGGTTTACGGCCTGAGCTTCGATAACCCTTGGAGCAAAGGTCTTACGGGAAATTTCTCGCTCTACGCCCTGAACGGAACGAATATCGAGAACCTGATTCTGAGCGAAGAGCTTTTCAAGCAAGGTGCAATCGTGCGCAATGGCCAGGCGGTCCAGGTTGATCGCGCCTCATCGACAGTGCAGAAGATCGGCGACGGCACGTGGACCACCAATGTTGGTGAAAAGCGCCTCAGCTTCGAGCTTGACCTCGCGTTGGCGCAGGATCTCGCGAATTGGGAATATCTCTCGCTGCACTGGGGCATGACCTGTAATAACGACGCGCTTGAAGGTGGCGTCGAACTGCCGCCGACGGTGCCAGAGCCAGCCACGCTTTCGTTGCTGGGGCTGGGGCTCGCAGGGTTGCTGGTGCCGGTGCGGCGCCGGCGACGAATGGGTTGAATGTCCTCATCGCGGCTAAAGCCGCGAACAAAAAACCCCTGCACAGACCTGCCAGCACCAACGCGCTGCGCTCGCCACTAAGTCAACTACGATGACGCTCGGCTTCTGGTCGTGCAAAAAATGCCGCCGCCTCGCGCGCCGCCAGTTTGGCGAGACGTTCCGGCGCGAAACCCAGCGCCTGCAGGCCCACTAACGAATTAGCCACTTCACGATAACTCGCAAACTTCCCATCCTGCAGCTCGCAGATCGAAACCCCTTCAAAGCCCCCCCGCCGACCCACCGACTCGGGCAACTTGGATTCGAAACTGAACACATACCGCACATAGCCGAGGCGTCCGTCCGACACTGGATCGTGCAGATCCCAGCGGAAGTTAGCGGCGTCGCGATGAAAGTAACCTTCGATCATGTGAATGATCGCGTCGCCCTGGAAGGCGCCGTAAAGGCAGTCGTGGTAGACACCATCAGGGGTGAAGCACGCCCGTGCCGCGCGGCCATCGCCCGCCACCGCAGCGCGGGTCATGTCAGTGATCAGGGTTGCAAAGCTCATTTAGTCTCCTTCTGGATTGGCATTTAAAGAAACGCCTTGAGCAACGCATTGACCTGCGTCGCCGCTTCCATGTGCACGAGGTGGCCAACACCCTCAAGCACATGCACTTGCACATTCGTCGCCAGTCCATTCGCTTGATGCACAGGGATGATCTGGTCCTGCTTGCCCCAGATCACCTGCACTGGCATGGTCAGTTCGCCCAGCTTCGCGCGCAAATTCACTTGCTGTTGATCGCCGTTCACGAAACCTGCGGCAATCGTGCGCAGGGCCTCCGGCACACCATCGGTGCGTTTGAACTTTAGAATATCGTCGATTAACTGGCGCGTGATGAGTTCGGGATCGGCCACCAGCTGCTGCAAAATCGGTTTCATGTCACGGCGCGACTCGCCGCTGATAAAACCTCGCAGATAACCGCCGTTGATCTCATCGCCAATAGCCGCGGGTGCGAGCAGGGACAGCGACAGCGCGCGTGAGGGTGCGGCAAGCGCTATCTGCAGCGCCAACGCGCCGCCCAGTGAGTGCCCCACGAGATGCGCGCGCTCAATGCCGACGGCCGTCATGAAATCCGTGATGACACTCGCCAGGGCGGCGAGCGCACCGTCCGCCAGCGCTTTCGTCGATTGTCCATGCCCGGGCAGATCAAGCGCGTAAACCTGCGCCGTGGCAGCCACGGGTTCCTGCGTAAATAACCAGTTGCCGAGGTCGCCGCCAAAGCCGTGAATCAAGATCACTGCCGGTCCGTTGTCGCCCACCTTGGTGTAGCGCAAACGTCCGGCGCCTACCTCGACCCACAGGTAGTTCGGACCGACATCGCCTTCTTCTGGCGCGGGCGGCACGTAATTGGCCAAAAATTCTGCCACGTAAGCATCGATCTCCGCTTCACTCACCGAGGCTGGCGCCATTACCCCCAGCAGCGCACCCACCGGCAGCACATCCTCAGCCTTGGCAACCTGTCGTCGCAACAGCCCGTGCTCAAGGGCTTCGAAGGTATTCGCAATTTTTTCTGTCTCGATATCGAGTACCTGATCGCCCGGCTGCAGGGTCGTACCGACCGCAGCCAGCCATTCGACGACCTTCCCTTCCTGCATGGACAAGCCCCACTTAGGCATCGTAATCGGCGCAATCTCCGGATGCGCCATCACGCGTACTCCACACACTTACGCACGGCCGCTTCGATTTTTCCTGCGTTCGGAATATAGAGATCCTCCAGCACACCGGAGAAGGGCACCGGCGTATGCGGTGGGGTGACCATTTGAATAGGCGCGTTGAGGAACTTGAAACCCTTCTGCGCGACCATCGCGGAGATATCGGTGGCCATTCCGCAGCGCGGCGAGGCTTCATCGACGATCACCAGCCGCCCGGTGTTCTCCACACTTTCCAGAATCGTGTCTTCATCGAAGGGTGAAGTCGATCGGGGATCGATAATCTCGCAGCTGATGCCATCTTTTGCGAGCGCCTCGGCCGCTTTCTTCGCCTGATTCACCATTCGCGCAAGCGCCACGATGGTGACATCCTTGCCTTCGCGCACGACCCGGGCTTCACCGAACGGGATCGTGTAGGACTCCTCAGGCACCTCGCCTTCCATCGAATAGAGCGCTTTGTGTTCGCAGAAGATCACTGGATCGTCATCCCGAATCGCTTGAATCAACAGACCTTTGGCATCGTAGGGATTCGAAGGAATCACGACTTTCAGCCCGGGAATGTGTGTGAAGATCGGATACAAACATTGCGAGTGCTGGGCGGCGGCGCGAAAGCCGGCGCCGATCATGGTGCGGATCACCACCGGGGTTCTGGCCTTGCCGCCGAACATGTAGCGAAATTTTGCAGCTTGATTGTAGATTTGGTCAAAACACACGCCGAGAAAATCGATAAACATGAGTTCGCACACCGGCCGCATGCCGCAGGTCGCGGCGCCAATCGCGGCACCGACAAACGCAGACTCGGAAATAGGTGTATCCATGATCCGGTTCCCGTACTTGCCATAGAGCCCTTTGGTCACCCCGAGCACCCCGCCCCAGGCGTCCATCTCGCCATCGGCACCCGTGCCGCCCACCACATCTTCGCCCATCAGGATGACCGTCGGATCGCGCGCCATTTCTTGATCAAGCGCTTCGTTGATGGCCGTTTGGAAGGAAATTTTTCGCGCCATAACTTATCCCCTTAATACTTGATGTAGACGTCGGTCAACAGATCTTCCGGCGCAGGATCGGGCGCCGCCACCGCGGCGGCCACTGCTTCCTCGATCAGGCGCGCGACTTCGTCATCGATAGCGGCCAACTCTGTCGTCGAGATGCTGTGTTCGCGGGTGACTCTGTCTATGAACCGCACCAGGCAATCTTTCGTCGCCCGCACGTTCTTCACTTCATCCGGCGCGCGATAGCTTTGGTTGTCGCCTTCAAAGTGACCGAAGAAGCGATCGAGTTTGACTTCCACCAGCGAGGGACCATCGCCGCGACGTGCGCGTTCAACCGCCGTGTGCATCGCTTCATACACGGCAAAAAAATCGTGTCCGTCAATCGTCACGCCCGGCATACCAAAGCCCGCGGCGCGCGTGGAGACATCCCCACAAGCTACCGAGAAACGCGAACCGGTGGCCTCGGCATAGCCATTGTTCTCCGCGACAAATATCGCAGGAATTTTCCACGCGGCGGCGAGATTCATGCTCTCGAAGGTGGTGCCTTGATTGGACGCGCCATCGCCGAAGAAGGCGACCGCGACACCGCCGTTGCCTTTGAATTTGGCCGCGAGCGCCGCGCCACACACGAGCGGCGGGCCACCGCCGACAATGCCGTTCGCGCCCAGCATGCCAGTGTCGAGATCGGCGATGTGCATCGAGCCGCCCTTGCCGTGACAGGTCCCTGTGCGCTTGCCATAGATCTCCGCCATCATTCCTTTCACTTCAACGCCCTTGGCGATGCAGTGACCGTGACCGCGATGTGTGCTCGCGATTTTGTCGTCATCGGTGAGATTCATGCACACCCCGGCGGCGGAAGCTTCTTCCCCCGCGTATAAATGCACAAAGCCCGGGATGCCGCCTTTGGCAAACTCGACATGCACCCGTTCCTCGAATTCGCGGATCGTTTTCATGCGACGGTAGGCTTCGAGCAAGTCTTCTCTTGAGAGCGCGATTCCCATGCTTACCCCTCCTCTGTTATTGGCTTTGAATTAGCGGCACGACGTGTGGGCGAGGGAGCGTATCACTTCCCCCTCGCTGGGGTCATGCGGCTTCGGGTTTGTGCATTTGCACATCATGCACACAGGGTTGGACGCCGTTGCGCGAGGTCACGCTCTTTAGTACGGTCCCCTCCCTCGCGACACCAATAATCATCCTCAGGAAATCCGAATGCCCTTATCTGCCGAATCCCTGGCCGTCGTCCAAGCACTAGTCGCCCAGAACATGCCACCATTGCATGGACTGCCTGCCGCAGAAGGTCGTGCGTTGTTCAACCACGCCTTTAAAACGAAGCCAGAGGATCAGGAACCAGTGGCCAGGGTTGAAGCAAAGGTGATTCCGGTCGCGGGTGGCAGCATCCCCGCGCGACTGTATGCGCCGGCAAGCACGCAGGCGTTGCCGGCGCTGGTACATTTTCACGGCGGTGGCTGGGTGCTGATGGATCTCGATACCCACGACGGGGCGTGTCGCACCTTATGCAACAAGACCGGGGTCGTCATCGTCAGTGTGGAGTACCGCAAGGCCCCGGAGTTCAAGGCGCCGGTGCCAGCCGAAGATTGCTACGCCGCGTTGGAATGGGTGGTCGCGCAGGCGAGCACGCTCGGCATCGACGCCACGCGTATCGGGGTAATTGGCGATAGCGCAGGTGGCAATTTGGCAGCAGTCGTCGCGCAGATGGCCCGCGATCGCAAAGGTCCGCAGATCAAGTGCCAGGTGCTGACCTATGCTGCCGTGGACGCCACCATGAGTTCAGCTTCAATTAAAGAAAATGCGAATGCCCCCTTGCTCGGCGAGGGCGAAATGCAATGGTTCTGGGGCCATTATCTTGATGGCGCTAGAGTCGGCGCCAAAGATCCAGGGGTGTCACCACTATTCGCGACCAGTTTCGCCAACCTCCCGCCCGCATTTGTGTCCACTGCCGAATTCGATCCGCTGCGTGACGAGGGCGAGGACTATGCGCGAAAATTGCAGGCGGCCGGCGTCAGGGTAGAAATGAAACGCTACAACAGCGTGTTTCATGGCTTCGCGCTGATGGGCAAGTTCATTCCGGAGGGCCGCCAGCTCATGAATGACCAGGCCGAATTTCTGAAGAAAACCTTATAACTGCGAGCAAGGCTTATGACTGCGATCTCCGACTTACTCACGACCACCATTAGCCAGGTCGCACCGCTCCTGGCGCGCCGTGAAATCTCCCCGGTAGAACTGGTGGAGGCGCAATTGCGCCGCATCGAAACCTTGGACGCCAAGCTGCAAAGTTTTGTGCACGTGACAGCCGACTTGGCGCGCACCCAGGCGCGCGCCGCCGAGCGCGAAATTGTCGCCGGCAATTACCGCGGACCCCTGCACGGCATTCCGCTCGGGATCAAAGATCTGGTGGCGATGAAAGGGATCCCTCGCACCTGCGCGTCGCCCATGCTGCGGGACCAGATTCCTGATCATGACGCGACCATCGTCGATAAACTGGCAGCCGCCGGTGCCATCTGCATGGGCAAACTCAACCTGACCGAATTCGCGCTGTACGGCTATCACCCCGACCTGCCGCTACCACACAATCCATGGAACCTGGGTTATTCCGCCGGTGTTTCATCAAGCGGCTCAGGCGCGGCCACTGCCGCCTCGCTATGCTTCGGCAGCATCGGCACGGATACGGGCGGGTCGATCCGGTTTCCCTCTTCAATGTGCGGCATCGTCGGCATCAAACCGACCTACGGCAAGGTCTCGCGTTATGGCGTGTTTCCGCTCGCGGACACGCTTGATCACATCGGTCCGATGACGCGCAGCGTGGCGGACGCTGCGCTGATGTTGCAGATTCTCGAAGGGCGCGACGCCAAGGATCCCACCACGCGCAACGATCCGACAGTAGATTATTTAGCCGAAATTGCGCGCGGCGCACGCGGCTTGAAGATCGGGATTGATCGCAGTTACTGCACGGCCGATACCGATCCAGCACAGGCCGACGCGACCTTCCGCGCTTGTGTTCTATTGAAGAGTCAGGGCATGGAGGTGGTCGATATCGATCTCACCGGCATTCTTGATGGACTTGCGTACTGGTACACGATTTGCGGGGTTGATGCGCTGCTCCGTCATCGCGAGTTCTATCCGGCACGCGCCGAGGAATACGGCCCGGTATTTCGCGCGATGCTCGATTACGGCGCGGCGGCGACGGCGGAAAATTACTCGCGCGGACAACATCTGCGCCTCGCGACCACCGCGTTGTTCAATAAGGCCTTGTCTGAAGTGGACTGCATCCTCTGCCCGGCAACTGCCAGTCCTGCGATGCCACAGGCGCAGTTCGATCCGCTGGGCGTAGTGTCACCGGAAGCGATGCCGACTCTGGTTCGCTACACCGGGCCCACGAATCTGAGTGGTCATCCGTCGATCACGATCCCCAACGGATTCAATGCCGAGGGCCTGCCACTCGCGATGCAGTTCATCGGGCGGCACGGCGATGAGGCGACCATTCTGCGCGCGGCGGCGGCCTATGAAAGCGTGACGGAGTGGCATAAGCGGCGGCCGGTGCTGTAAGTCTGCAAGGAACATAGGTCGGATGAGCGCAGCGTCATCCAACCTGCGAATACTGCCGGAGCTGAACTCAGCGACACCTCTGCAGTCATCTGTTACAGTGCGCCCGCGTTTAACTGATCAGTCCTCCGTTCTCCGCCGACCACGGTCGTCCAATTTATCCCATCTGCCTTTGACTGACGCCACCCGCTGGCGACAGGCCGATTCCTAACTCCTAGGAGCTTTATGTCTGCTTTTTCCACGCTGGGTCTCCCAGAGATCCTGGTGCGTGCCGCGCTTGAGTGCGGTTACGACACCCCGACCCCGATTCAAACCCAAGCCATTCCGGTGGTGCTCGCGGGTGGCGATGTCCTCGCTGCCGCGCAAACCGGCACCGGCAAAACGGCCGCGTTTCTAATGCCCATCCTGGCACGCTTGAGTGCCACCCCGCGGCCCGCCAACAATCCCATTCGTGTCCTCATTCTCACGCCCACGCGTGAACTCGCCGCGCAAATCGAAGCCTCGTTCCGCGATTACGCGCGTTACACCAAAATCTCCGCGCTGGTCGTGTTCGGCGGCGTGAATATCAATCCACAGATTTCGCAATTACGACGAGGTGTGGATGTCTTAATCGCAACCCCCGGCCGTCTGCTCGATCTCGCTGGCCAACGCGCGTTGAATCTTGGCTTCGTCGAGACCTTCGTGCTGGACGAAGCTGATCGCATGCTGGACATGGGGTTCATCCGTGACATCCGCCGCGTGCTCGCGTTGTTGCCCGCCAAGCGCCAGAACCTGTTGTTCTCGGCGACTTTCCCGAGCGAAATTACCTCTCTCGCCGATCAGCTGTTGAATCGTCCGGTGAGAGTCGAAGTGGCGCGCAGTGGCGCGAGCCCGGTGTTGATCCAACAACGCGCCTGCGTGGTTGATAAAACCCGCAAACGCGAAGCCCTCACGCAGCTCATCAAGGACGGCAATTGGTTCCAGGTGCTGGTGTTCGTACGCACCAAACATGGTGCGAATCGGCTCGCCGAGCAACTCGATAAGTCGGGGATCCCATCACTCGCGATCCACGGGAACAAGAGTCAGAACGCACGCACCCGCGCACTGGCCGAGTTCAAATCCGGCACCTTGCAAGTGCTGGTGGCAACGGATATTGCGGCGCGCGGCATCGATATCAACGAGCTCCCGCATGTGGTGAATTATGAATTACCGCACGTGCCGGAAGACTATGTGCACCGTATTGGTCGCACCGGGCGCGCGGGTTCGGAAGGACAGGCGCATGCGTTGGTCTGTGCAGAAGAACTGTCCCAACTCGCGGCCATCGAGCGTCTGCTCGGTAAAAAAATCGAACGCTTCAGCATGCCGGGCTATGACAAACCCAGTACCAATCCGAGCGACCACATAGCAGAGCGTCGGCAACATTCGCCCCGCGACTCCGCTCCGCCACATGGCGCGCGGCGGCCGCGCAGCACCAGTTCGGGCAATCGGGCGCAGGGCAACGGGCCGCGTGATCGCGCGGGCGCAGCGCCTCGCTCGGGGCCTACTCGGCCGCGGTAATCACCGCGACCTTGGAGACACCTGAGCGTTCGATACTGGCCATCACTTTGGCGACGATGCCGTAACGCGCGGCATCGTCCGCCTGCAGATAGAGCGCGAGATCCGGCTTGCTTCGCGTTAGCTGCTTCAGGGCCTGTTCAAGTTCAGTGACTACAACCTCGCGCTTTTCGATAAAAATTTTTCCTCCGGAATCGACACTCACGGTCACCACGCGCGCTTCATCTGGGCTTGAAGTTGCGGCGGTTTCGGGGAGATTCACATGGATCGCGTTAGTGAGTAATGGCGCGGTCACGATGAAGACCACTAGCAGCACCAGCATCACATCGACCAGCGGCGTGACATTGATCTCACTCATCACTTCATCTTGTTCGTGTTGCGGACTCAGGGCCATGGTCAACTCCTCACGCGCCGCGCTCGAGGTGGAAGCCGTTACGCGCGGCAAGGTTTAAGAAGTCGGTCGCGAAATCATCCAGATCCGCGACCACTGTTTTCATGCGTCGCAGAAAAAAGTTATAAGTCAGAACTGCGGGTACCGCGACCGCAATCCCTATCGCTGTAGCAATCAAGGCTTCACCGATCGGTCCAGCGACCACGTCGAGCGACGCGTTGCCTGCCTTAGTGATATCGCGCAGCGCATTCATGATGCCCCACACAGTCCCGAATAACCCGACAAATGGCGCCGTGCTACCGATACTTGCTAACAGTGCAAGTCCGCTTTCAAGTGCGCGGCGCTCCTTCTGCAATTGTTGGCGCAAACAGCGCTCCAGCAGGTCGCGACGCTCGCCTGAGTGCGCAAGATCGTGCGCGGTTGCGCTTTCCGTAAGGACTTCGAAACCGGCGTGCGAGATGCGCGCCGCCGGACCCCGATGAATTGCCAGGGCCTGCGCGCCATGCAAATTAGGCGCCGCCCAGAATGCGCGCATGTAGCCGCGGTTATTCCAACTGGCGCGGAGGTGTTGCAGGATCTTGAACATGACCACCGTCCAGGTCGCGATGGAAAAGCCGATAAGGACATAGAGCGTGATCCTCACGATTCCGCCGCTCGATAAAATTAATCCCACTGTAGGCAACTCCCGTTATTGTTCGAGTTTGAAAACGATCGACAAGTTCATCGTCGTCCTGATGGGCATGTCACCGCGCCGCGCGGGCTCAAACAACCAGCGCTTAACTGCTTTGATCGCGGCATTGTCGAGCACTGCGCGGCCGCTGGATTTGGAAACCTGAATTTCGCCCGGTGTCCCATCCTGCAACACCTCAACCGCCAGCAGTACGTTGCCTTGCCAGCCGCGGCGCTTGGCCAAGGTGGGGTAGGCCGGCTTTGGATTACGCCGCGAGGTAGCGCGCGTACTTGCGGGCGTTACTACCGGCTCTGCTGCAGGCATCGCGGGCATTGCGGGGGCAGGCACCGTCACGGCTGGTACTGGCGGTACCGGCAATGCTGCGAGTGGCGCAGGGCTAGGCTCAACGCGCCTGGGGGTGGTTTGAGGTTGCGGTCGCGGCTTCGGCGGTGTGCGCGGTTTTGCGATCGGTTTCGGGGGCGGCAGCGCCGCGACCACTGGCGGGGGTTCGATAACGCGCCGCAACGGCGGCTGCACCACTGGCGGGGGCGACGCACTGATCAACGTGAGTTGCAGAACCCGCGGTGGCACCACTAGTGCGGGCTGCTCGCGAGGTTGCTGGAACCATAGCCACGCGCAGAGATGCAGCAACATCGAAACTACCGCCAGCAACGAGTAGTCCACCGGCGACTTCTCGCGCGTAGGGCCGATCCCGAGCGGTGAAGTAGCGAGCGAGCGAGCTGTCATAGCCCGGGCATTATCGACAGGATCTTGCGCGGGTGAGAACTGGCGATCTTCCCGGTCCTGCCGGAGAAAATCACTGCAAGCCGCGATTAATCGCCGCCGCGATGCGATAGCACGTTGCCAGCACGGGCATCGGCAAGCCGAGCTCGACGCCTTGCCGATACGCGTAACCGACGGTTTCCTCGAGTTCCAGGCGACGTCCGCGCAACAGATCCTGCAAGCTCGAGAGTCGATGAGTCGGCGCCTGGGCGGCCATGCGGACACCGACTTCTTGCACGATGGCGACGGCTTCTTCCGCGCTGCCAGCCAGCAAACGGAGCACGGGCACGGGCGAGACATCGAGTAACGGAATGCCGCCAGCCTGGGCCAATTGCGCGGTCTCACGCGTGATTTCGGCGACCACGCTTGCGACGTCGGGGTCCTGCAGATAATCGCCGGTGCAGCGCCGGGTGAGCACCGCCAGCAGCATCAACGCGAGCCAGCCGGTGTACTTCGACCACACCAGGCTTTGAATGTTGGTGACTGCGCGCGCGTTGATCCCCGCCGCGTGAATCGCCTCCGCCACCCCGCTTGCGCGGGGAGTCAATTCGCCATTCAATTCGCCGAGGTGCAGATTGATGTTGCGCGTGAATAACACCGCGCCGTCGTCGCTCAGTTCACCGCTGAAATCGGCCATCGCACCGAGCACGGTCGCCGCGCCGAAACGCGCGCGCAGTTCTTCTTCTTTCACTACGCCGTTCTGCACCGATAACGCAACTTTTGGTCGCAATTCCCTGACCAGGTTGAGCGCCGCAACGCTATCGTAGGTTTTGACCGTGTTGATAAAGACATCGGCGTCGCGCAGGCTGGCGGGTTCACGCACGATGGCGCAGCGCGCCTTAAACGCTTGCAAGCCGCGAATATCAATACCGTGCTCCGTCAACAGCGCGGCACGCGCGCCACGCGCGATCAGTTCAACGTGGTGACTCGCGCGCGCGAGATGCGCGGCGAGAATGCTGCCGAGCGCGCCCGCGCCCAAAATCACTACATGCATTAGTGCGACAAACCCGCTTCCTGCGCCGCAGTGAGTACGGCATCCATCAAGGCCTGTGAAATTTTCGCGGTTAACGCATTCGCCACCGGCCCACTGATCGCCACTGAAGTTTTATCGACATTGAAATCCGCTCGCCATAGTTTGTCTTCCACCGCGAGCGCCTTCTGCCCATCGGAGTTGCCGATGAGGCCTCCTTCGGTGTCGAGCGCTTCGAGATAAAGCATCGCGTAAGCATCCGTGCGCACTTCCCCATGCCGCACGACCCCATACCCAATCAGATTTTCCACCGAGTCTCCAATGAAGTCCTGCTCGGCCTGTCGATACACCGCGATCACCATGTCGAGTCCCTGGCTCGCGGCCCAGGCGCCGAGCGCGGGCCGCATGCGTTCAAGATTCGGATACGCCATGCTGCTGTCATACGGATTCGGGAACGTGTCGGTTGCGTAGGTCACGGGTTTGACCTCAAGCCCCATGCCGCGCATCCGTTGCCCGAGAAACTCGGTGATGACTGCGCGGGCGTTCCAGCCTGGCAGATCCAGTGTAGCGACAGTACTTTCCAGCGCGGAGAGCTGGAGATGCTGCAGGCGCGGCGCCGCTTCCAGAAAGACCACGATACCCACCTTGTTCTTAAGCTGACGGTGCTCGGGCGTTACTCGCGCTTGTTTCAGATCGAAGCAACCAACCAATCCCATGACCAACACCATCAACCAAATCTTGCGCATGACGACATTTCACTTATCGAGGATAGGGCTTGCCATGATACGCAATGATCAATCGTTGCCCTAGACCAGAGGGGACTGCACACTAGGCAACGTCACAGATCAGCACCGGAGCCTAACGTGGGAACGAAACCAGCGATTCATTACAGTGCCTGCCCGCATGACTGCCCCTCCACCTGTGCACTTGAGATCGAGCGCCTCGACAGTTACCACATCGGCAAGGTGCGGGGTGCCGCCGAGAACTCCTACACAGCCGGGGTGATTTGCAGCAAGGTCGCGCGCTATGCCGAGCGGGCCAATCACCCAGACCGACTCACGCTGCCCCTGCGCCGGACTGGTCCCCGAGGATCTGGCAAATTCACGACACTAAGCTGGGAGGCCGCACTCGATGAAGTCGCCGAGGCCTTCCTTAAAGCTGAGCAACAGCTGGGTAGTGAAACGGTGTGGCCATATTTTTACGCCGGGACCATGGGCTTGGTGATGCGCGACGGCATTAACCGCCTGCGCCATGCGAAGCACTACTCGGGCCAACATTCGACTATCTGCGTCACCTCCGCGTGGAGCGGCTATATCGCCGGGACCGGTAAACTCGCCGGCTCTGATCCGCGCGAAATGGCCAAGGCCGATGTGGTAGTCATCTGGGGCACCAACGCCGCCAGCACGCAGGTCAACGTGATGACGCATGCCCTGCGTGCACGCCGCGAGCGTGGTGCCAAATTGGTAGTGATTGATACTTATCGTAACGCGACCGCCGAACAGGCCGATCTCTTCGTGTGTGTGCGGCCCGGCACCGATGGCGCACTGGCCTGCGCAGTCATGCACTGTTTGTTTCGCGATGGCTATGCGAATTGGGATTATCTCGAACGCTATACCGATTGTCCGCGCGATCTAGAAGCACATTTGCGCGAGCGCACTCCGGCCTGGGCCAGCGCCATCAGCGGCGTACAGGTGGCTACCATCGAAGCCTTCGCTGCACTCGTTGGGCAACATCCGCGCACTTTCTTTCGGCTGGGTTACGGCTTTTCACGCCAGCGCAATGGGGCATTCAATATGCACGCCGCGGCCTGTATTCCGGCTGTGACCGGTGCCTGGCAGCACGAAGGAGGCGGCGCGTTTCATAACAATGGGGCAATTTTCCACTGGGATCGCACCCTGATTGACGGGTTAGATGTGCGTGATCCTGCGATTCGCCTGCTCGATCAGTCGCGCATCGGTGCGGTCCTCACCCACGAACCCCGCGCGCTGCAGGGTGGCCCGCCGGTGACCGCAATGTTAATTCAAAACACGAATCCGATGTCCGTCGCACCGGATCTGAACACGGTCCAACGCGGCTTCATGCGCGAGGATCTCTTCACCTGTGTGCACGAACAATTCATGACCGAAACCGCGGCGGTCGCGGATATCGTGCTGCCGGCGACCATGTTCGTGGAACACGATGATTTGTATCAAGGTGGTGGCCACCAGCACATCCTGTTGGGTCCGAAGATTGTCGAAGCACCGGGCGAGAGCGACCTCAGCGC
>JANOVQ010000157.1:0-3244 GCA_031417495.1 Pseudomonadota bacterium
GAACATGCGTTCCTTCAAGCTGGTGATCACGACCACTTTCACTGCGGGGTGCTCGAACCGAATCCGCTGCAGCGCGTCGTACAACTCCATATCGACGCCGAGGTCATAGGAATTAAGTTTGAGTTTGTACCCCGGCCTTAAACCCTGGTCCTCAGTGACGTCGAGTCCAAGGGTTGCGACCGCACCTTCCACGGTGAGTTTCCAGTGTACATACGAAGCCGGCTGCCGATCATGGGTGAGATACGGGGGGGGCGCTGTAACGGGATGCTGGACGGCACTCATGGGGCATTCTCCGCGGTGCTCTTCACTTCGAGCACGGCAACTAGGGATTGAAAAGCTTGTTGGGCGGAAAGCCCGGAGGTATCCACCATGCGCTCGGCTTGCGCATACAGTGGCGTTCGTTCATCGAGGATGCGTTGGAGATCGGCCATCGCCTCGGCATTGCCGGCCATGGGTCTGAGGTCGCCCTGCGCGATCACTCGCGCCATATGTTCCGCCGGGGTCGCTTTAAGCCATACCGTGGTGCACGACGACAGCAGCAAAGTATAGGCGGCAGGTTCAGAGACGATGCTGCCGCCGGTCGCGATCACGCAGGCAGCGTTCTCAGTGAGGACCTGCGTCAGGCAGCGCAGCTCGTGCCGGCGATAGGCAGCTTGCCCATAGAGCAGAAAAATTTCTTCAAGCGGGGTGCCCGAACGGCGTTCGATTTCGCGATCCAATTCGATGAACGGCACCCCGCAGTGCGCCGCGAGCCGCGCACCGAGGGTCGATTTACCGGCGCCGCGCAGTCCGAGCAAGGCAATGCGTGGCGCATCGGCAGCGCGCGTGTCGCCGAAATCTGCAGCGTAATCTTTCAGTAATTGCAGGCGGATACGACTCAAGGTGGCATTCGGGAGGTCTTTCAACAGCGCCTGCAACAGGACGTACTCGGCCGGGGTTGGTCTGTCCGCGACGAGTTCTGCCAGGGCTAAGCCAAGTGCGGTCGCGATTCGCTGCAGCACCAGGATTGAGGCATTGCCGTCGCCCGCTTCCAACTGCGCGAGATACCGTTCCGAGACAGTCGATTGTGCTGCCAGCGCGCGCCGAGTCATGCCCCGGCGCGTGCGCGTTTGGCGCACCCGGTCGCCGAGCTCACGCAGCAGGTGGGTTTCGCCTGCCGGTTCTATCGCGACTGATGAAGACAAGGTAGGGGAATCCATGGGCATAAATGAAATATATTGCCTATAGAAATTATATCTGCAATATAATTCAGCTCATCGCCCGATCGCAAGCTGCCTGGAGTCACTACATGCCAAACCCTCTCCGAATCCTCGTCGGCACCACGACCGGCAACACTCAATATGTGGCTGAAGAGGCGCATTTCAATTTGCAGCAAGCGGGGATCCCTGCCGAAATTCTGCAGATGGATGAGCTCGACGCCGGCGTGTTCGATGAGGGTGGCGTATTCCTGGTGTGTGTCTCGACCTATGGTTACGGCGATGTGCCGGCCAATTCCAAAAAGCTTTACGAGTCCCTGGTGAAGACGCGCCCGAGCCTGACCGAGGTCCAATATGGGCTGATTTCGCTGGGCGATTCTTCGCATGCGCAGACGTATTGTTTCGCTGGCCGCCGCTTCGACCAGATCCTGGGCAAACTCGGCGCGACGCGGCTCGGCGAGGTGCTCAATCACGATGCCTCGTCTGGCATCATGCCGGAAGAGGCGGCAGCGGCCTGGATCGGCGAGTGGGTGAACTGTTTGAGTCCTGCGCAGGTCTCTTGAACGGAAGAGGCTACGTATCCGGACCACGAGTCCACGCCAGGACGGCGGCGCAGGATTCCCACACTTTGCACGGCACAATAGCAGCCACGCGCGGTGCCCCGCCGCGCACAACCGTGACCGAAGGAGCGAATTTTTTTCATGTTGTCCGTTGTCGATCACAGCGTCTCGCCCCCACGCATTGAGTTGCCCCGTTGCTATAACGCCGCACACGATCTGGTGGAACGTAATCTCGCCGCGGGCCGCGCCGAGAAGCTTGCGTATATCGATGATCACGGCCGCTACACCTTTGGTGATCTGGCGCAACGAGTTAACCGGGTAGCGCACGCGCTCAGCGCGCTTGGTCTGCACCCCGAAGACCGCATCATGGTCGCGCTGCACGACACGATCGATTTCCCCAGCGTCTTCCTGGGCGCGATTAAAGCCGGCATCATCCCGATCGCCATCAACACCCTCCTGACTACGGCCGACTATCGCTTCATGCTGGAAGACAGTCGCGCCAAAGCGTTGGTGGTCTCCGCGCCTTTGCTGGCGACCTTCGCGCCCGTGCTCGCTGGCGCAGCTGCGCTGCGCCAGATCATCGTGAGTGGTGAGCCGCCTGCTTCGAACGAGATCTCCCACCGTTCGCTGAGCGTGCTGATGGAGGCCGCAGGCGACACTTTCGCGCCCGCCGCGACGAGTGCGGACGAACCCTGTTTTTGGTTGTATTCCTCCGGCTCCACGGGCGCCCCTAAGGGCACGGTCCACGTTCATTCGAGCATGATCCACACTGCTGAGTTGTACGCACGGCCCATCCTTGGCCTCACTGAACATGATGTGGTGTTCTCCGCCGCCAAACTATTTTTTGCGTATGGACTCGGTAACAGTTTGTCGTTTCCGCTGGCGGTCGGGGCGACGACCATCCTGATGGCAGAGCGGCCAACGCCCGAGGCGGTGTTCAGGCGCCTCATGACTTTACAACCGACGATTTTCTATGGCGTGCCCACCCTGTACGCGGCGTTATTGGCCAGTGCTAATCTGCCCGCACGCGAGACCTTACGGTTACGCCTTTGCACGTCGGCAGGCGAAGCCCTACCCGCAGATATCGGGCAGCGCTTCACGCAGCACTTCGGGGTGGAGATTCTCGATGGCATCGGATCCACCGAAATGCTGCACATTTTTTTATCTAATCGCGCGGGCGACGTGCGCTACGGCACCACGGGCAAACCAGTCGCAGGTTATCAAATCCGGTTGTGTGATGACGCGGGCGCCGAGGTTGTGCCTGGCGCGTTGGGCGAACTGCAAATCCAGGGGCCGAGCGCCGCGCTCATGTATTGGAACAATCGTCGGCAATCCACTGCGACATTCATCGGGCCGTGGACCCGTGCCGGCGACAAATACTCGATGGATGCCGAGGGCTACTACACCTACGGGGGTCGCACGGATGACATGCTGAAGGTGAGCGGGCAGTATGTGTCACCCTTTGAAGTGGAAGGCGCGTTGCTGACC
>JANOVQ010000158.1:0-3933 GCA_031417495.1 Pseudomonadota bacterium
CCGGAAGTCCTGACGCGCCTGCGAGAGGAATTGGCGGCCCTGGACGGACGCGAGGAAAGATGTGCGATTTTAGAGGCAACGATTCTGGCCGCGCGCCAACGTTATACGACCGTCGCCGCCACCCTAAGCCAAGCCCGCCGCGACTGCAGCGGGAAAATGGCCAGCGCGATCACGCAAATTCTGCGTCAATTGGGCATGCCGCACGCTGTCTTCGCAGTCGCGCAGCAAACCTTGCCCGGACCCGCTGCGCACGGCAGTGACGAGATCGAATTCATGGTCACGACCAATCCTGATGTCGCGCCGCGCCCCCTGCGCAAGGTCGCCTCGGGCGGTGAGCTGTCGCGTGCAAGCCTCGCGATTCAGGTCGCGACCGCCAGCAGCGCGCAAGTTCCGACATTAATTTACGACGAAATCGATACGGGAATTGGCGGACGAGTCGCGACCACGGTCGCGCAACACCTGCACACCATCGCGCACGGTCGCCAGGTCCTCTGCGTCACGCATCTCGCCCAGGTGGCCTCCGCGGGAACGCATCATTTATCGATCACGAAACACGCCGAGCAGGGGATCACGCTTACCCAGGCCAGCTATCTTGAGCCGCGCGCCAGGGTGGAAGAGATTGCGCGCATGCTGGGGGGGGCGGAAACGACCGCGCGGGCGCGGGCGCATGCGCGGGAATTACTCGCGGGCTAAGGCGTGCCGCGGATTGGGATCACTCACACTTTCTTTTTCACGTAAAGAATAAGACTGTGATCCTGCAGCTCAAAACCGTGGGCGCTGGCGACTGCCCGCTGCCGTGTTTCGATCTCCTCGTCGAAGAACTCCACGACCTCACCGGTGTCTAGACACACCATGTGATCATGATGGGGACCCCGGGCCATTTCGAATACTGCATGCGAACCGTCGAAATTATGCCGTTCAGCGATACCTGCCGACTCGAACTGCGTCAGCACGCGATACACCGTGGCTAACCCGACGTCCTCGCCAGCGTCCAATAAGGCGCGATACACGTCTTCGGCACTCAGGTGTCGTTCACCGCCGCGTTCGAGAATCTCCAGAATCCGCAGGCGCGGCAGGGTTGCCTTGAGACCAGCTTTCTTCAGTGCAAATGTATCCACCGCTTTTCGCCTCTCGGTTCGCGCCAATTGCGAAGCATGGTCGCGCTGTTTTTTCCTGGGATATACTGCCGGCCCCGCAGCGGCGACCAGGGCCGGTAAACAAGTCTAAGCGCTGGCGAGTTTAACACCAATCTCGACGGGACAAGCCGGCCCCGCAGCCAACCTGACACCAAGGCAATCCACATGAAGTCTCTCGGTTTTCTTTTGCTACTCGCGTGCGGAATGCTCCTGCAGAGCTGCGCGCAAAACTCGCTGCCCAGGCCCTCGGATTTACCCTCCTTCGGGGATCTACCGTTCGTCCACAAAATCGATATTCAACAGGGAAATGTGATCACCCAGGAGATGATCGCGCAACTGGCGGTCGGGATGGACAAGAAGAAAGTCATTTTCATCATGGGTTCGCCCATCATTTTGGATACCTTTCATACGGGTCGTTGGGATTATCTCTATGTCTTCAAGCAAGGCGGAAGCGTCGCCAAACGGCGGCAAATCACGCTTTATTTCAGCGACAACAAGCTCGCGCGGATTGAGGGCGACATCAAGCCTGCCGCCGGCAAATTGGTGGTCGATACGCGTCAGGACATGACGGTGGATGTCCCGAAAGCCGCTCACCAGGGACTGATCGCCAAAATCAAAGACAACATTCCCTTCGTCGGCGAGCCGCCACCACCCGCGAAGACCAAGGCCGACGGTAAAAAAGTGGTGGTGCTTGCCGACGATGAGGTGCCGGATATTCAGACGCCAGCGAAAGCCGCACCAGCGCTCACGCCAGTCCAACGCGCGGCACTCGAAGAGCAGGGGGGCCCGGGCGTGCTGGCGAAAATCAAAATGGCGATGCCGTTTAGTGGGGACTCCGCAGCAGCCCCGCTCACAGCGCAGAAAATCGCGACGAAAAAACCCGCCAAGCCGAGCGCAAAAGCGGCTCCGCAACCTGCAGAAGTCGCGGAGTCCCCTGGCCTGCTGGCTAAACTTAAAGGGGCACTGCCGTTCGGCCAGGCAGCGCCGGAAACAGCTGCACCGCAAACGGCGCATCCGCAACACGCCACCCGCAAGGCGAACCAACCGGAGTCGAGCGCGCCTGACGAGTCACGCAGTGCGAGGCGGGAGGCAGATAGCGTTGACGCTGCCGAGGAGACCGCGGCGATCATTATCCCGCCGCCCGGCGCACCGACCGCGATGCCCTTGGAAAACCAACTCAGTCGCGAAGCAACCGCTGCCGCCACCCCGCGTAAGCCTGCCAGTACAGCTTCTGATGACCTTGAAGGGGTCGATGTTCCCGCGCAGCCAGCACGCAAAAAGCGCGGCTTCTTCGCACGGCTTTTCGGTAAGGATCGGCCCGCCGACGAAAGCCCGGAACCGGATAATCGCGAACGTCGGCGCTATCGGGATCCCTCCGACCCAGACGCGAATTAGGACGGTGGTAACCTGCCAGGCGCGTTGCCTAAGCGCGCTTGGCGCGGCGGCGGCGGGCTTCCTTGGGATTGCAGCGCAGCGGTTGATAGATCTCAACCCGCGCGTACGCGCTGACTAGTTCATCGAGCTTGCACAATTCCCCGAACACCCCGACTCGCCAATTAGTGAGATCAATCTCCGGGCAGCGCTCAGCAATTCGCGAACGTTCGATAACTCCCCGTAAAGTCGTGCCATAGGGGACGCGCAACGCCACCGAGATTTGGCCAGTCGGTCCTGCGTAGACCAGTTCAACCTCCAGCAGATCAGCGGCCATAAAGGTCGTTCGCGCGCTGTTTGAAGGAATTCACGAGCGAGCCGGTGATCGTTCTAAACAGCGGCGATAAAGTCGCGGCTAGCAGGCGATTGGCGAATTCGAATTCCAGATCGAGGCTTACCTTGCTGCCCAACGGGTTATCCACAAATTGCCACACCCCATGTAGGCGCTTGAAAGGGCCATCCACCAGGCGCATTTCGAGCCGCCAAGGGGACGTCTGTTGATTATCAGTCGTGAAGACATAACCGAGTCGACCCTTGGCGACCGTGAGTCGGGCGCGCATGGAGTCCGCCGTCTGCACCAGGCACTCGGCTTTTTCGCACCACGGCAAGAACTCCGGATAACGCGGCACGTCATTGACCAGCGCAAACATCTGCGCGGCGGAGAAGGCCACGAGGGCAGATTGATGGACCTCAGCCATGGTTCAGAGCAAGCGCTTTCTCAATCGGGAATTGCTGCATTTCTCAAGCTCGGCGTGCTCGCGCCGCTAGCCGGTGTCTAACATTTCTCGGACGTTCTATGGCACAAGCTGCGGTCTCCACGCCCTCGTTGCCGACCGCGATCGGACGTTTTCGGCCGACGCGGATCCTGGGACGAGGTGGCCAGGGCGTAGTTTACCTCGCGCATGACCCAAAGCTTGATCGTGAAGTGGCGGTCAAGACTCTCACCCGCGGCAAACGCACGCCTGATCGCCTGATCACCGAAGCGCGGAATGTCGCCAAGCTCGATCATCCGGGGATCGTCCCGCTGTACGAAATCGAACTGGGCAACGATCCGCCGTATCTGATTTATCAATTCGCCGAAGGCCAACCGCTCACCAAACTCATCGAAGCCGCTGAGCCGGGGGCGATTCATCGATCGGTCCGCTTAATCATTGGGGTACTCGACGCCATCGGCTACGCCCACAGCCAAGGTATTTTGCATCGGGACTTAAGCCCCGCCAACATTCTTGTCGATAGCAAGGAGCGACCGCGGATTCTCGACTTCGGCGTTTCGACTGTCGTCACTAAGGATACCCAGGGCAACGACATAGTGGGCACTGTGAATTACCTGCCGCCCGAGTGTATCTCGAAGGGGAGTATCGGCCCG
>JANOVQ010000159.1:0-5205 GCA_031417495.1 Pseudomonadota bacterium
GAGCAGCAGCAGCTTGGCACCGGCCACACTCTCACTCAGTGCATCCAACAAGCCCTGCGTCTCGCCATCAATCCAGTGCAAGTCTTCAAAGACCAGGACCAGCGGTTGGTTCAGACTCTCCCTCAAGAGCAGTTTCTTCAACGCCTCGAACGTTCGCCGGCGTCGGATCTGTGCGTCCATCTGCTGTAACGGCGAGGGTTGCGCTTCAATCCCGAGCAACGCAAATAGATACGGCAAGGTGTCTTCCAGACTGCGGTCCAGGTTGAGTACCTTCCCCGTGACCTTCTCGCGCCGCTTCCGCTCATCATCCTGGTACTGAATGTCGAAATAGCTCTTCAGCAATTCAATCACCGGCAGGTATGCCGTCGCCTTGCCGTGTGACACGGAATAGGCTTCGAGCATCAGACACCCGCCCACCGACAGCAGCTTGAACTCGTAGAACAATCGCGACTTGCCCAAGCCCGGCTCGCCCATCACCCCGACAATCTGTCCGTGACCAGCCTTGGCTTGTTCCAGCGCCTGCTGCAGCTGTTCCATCTCACTCTGGCGCCCGACGAACTGCGTGAGTCCCCGCCGCGCCGATACCTGCAGCCGCGTGCGTAACGGCCCCACACTCAGCACTTCGTAGAGGTTCAGCGGCGCTTCCACGCCCTTGATCTGCGTCGGTCCCAGATCCTTGAACGCAAAGTAACCGTCGGTCAGACGGCGGGTGTATGCGGAGACCACAATCGTGCCGGGATTGGCCAGCTGCTCCATGCGCGCGGCCAGATTCGTCGAATGGCCCACCGGCACATAATCGGTATGTAGATCGTCCTTCCGGATTGAGCGCACCACGACTTCGCCGGTGTTCAGTCCCACCCGCATCTGCAGCGGCGGATACCCTTTCGAACGCAACGTATCGGCATAACGCCCCATCGCGTCCTGCATGCGCGGTGCCGCATAGATCGCCCGCTGCGGATGATCTTCATGTGCGAGTGGCGCACCGAACAGCGCAAAGATGCCATCGCCCAACGCCTGCGCCACATAGCCGTCGTACTGATGCACGGCGTCCATCATGAGCTGTAGCGCGGGATCAATGATTGTCCGCACCTCTTCCGGATCCAGGCCTTCGATCAGCGCGGTCGAACCTTTGAGATCGGCAAACAATGCCGTGATGGTCTTGCGTTCACCGTCTGCTGCGCCGCGGGCTTCCAGTGCCGCCTGTTCGGTACGGATGCGTTCGGCGAGATGGGCCGGTGTGTAGTCGGAGACGGGACGCGTCAGCGGTACGGGCGCCGGCATAGAGGCATCGTCAATTCCAGTGCCGCAGCTGCCACAGAATCGGTGATCGGGCGGATTCGCACGACCACAACTCGTGCACAAACGTTCAAGTGCCTGACCGCAGCCGCCGCAGAAACGGTTGCCTATGGGATTTATGTGCTGGCAGCTTGGGCAATTCATTGATCCATTCTAAGTGATCGCTCATCGCCGCTGCTGCGATCCGGCCTTCACCAAGCAAATGGAGATTTTGGCCCGGTCAGTCGCCACCCACGCTGGGTATTCAAGCCAACGCGGCATCGGCAGTTTTTGATGCCGGTCGCGTTTTCCACCGACAAGGATTTCAAGCAAGTGGCACGGCGTCCTCTCAACGAGGTGGCGTATCCCGATCAATAGCGTGAGCGCTGCTAGCTTCCAGCCTTGCGGCGCAGCGCGTCTTCGCGTTCAGTTAGCCCGAATCGCCGATAGCTCGCGTACGCCTGCGCTAACGCAGCATCGTGCGCTGCGCGATCGTGTTCGCGCGCGGCGAGCTCGGCGCGCATTTCGTAAACTTCGCCGACCCACACGTCGAAACCACAGCGTAGCAATACTTCTTCGCAGGTAGCGAGGCTTGCAGTAATCGTCGCGGCCGGTTCGCCTAACGCAAGCTGAGCCCGGGCCATTAGCACGTAAACGTCAGGGCGCCACATCGAGCAAGATTCTTCCATAAAAGCGATGCCCTCTCGCGCCAGTTCTCGCGCACGGGGTGCATCATCCAACGCGAGCCATGCATTGCCTTGATGTGCAAGAAACATCGGTATCAACGTAACTAAGGCATTTCGCTCTTGCATCAACTCCGCGATGCGTGCGGCGGTATCGCGTAACTGTTGCCACTTGCGTGAGCAGAATAATTCATCGCACAGCACGAGATGGGCGAGTACGTAATTGCTCAGGCCGCGCGGCACGGGAAGTTCGGCTGCCTGCTTGGCGAGTTCCGGGGTGCCGCCGCTTATTCGAGTCACCACTTTGAGCTCACTCTCCAGCCAGGAAAGCCATAACGCCTGTTCCGGGTAGCCGCTTTCGAGGGCATATTCTCTTAGGCGAATGATTTCCGGCAGTGTCGCAATAGGCGCTTGTGATAAGCCGCGGTAGCGTAAGCTGCAAAGCTGCGCAACGATGAGCGGGCTGAATCCGTAAAGGCGGGCCCCCAAATGCGGATCGCCGCCAGTGAGCGTAACCGCCGCCTCTGCGACAACCTTTGCTTCCGCACATCGTCCACAGTGAAATAGTCCCATGGAAAGAAAGCTTCGAGCGGCGGCGCGAAGTCCATCACTCTCGCTGCGATCGGCAATCCGTACCGCTTCGGCAGTGTAGTGCGCGTAATCGGGGGCAAACGCTTGGTTCAGACCACGCACCGCGCCATACGAGGCATTGAAACTCACCAGCGCACCTAAATTATTGGTGCGTTCGGCGGCGGCGCATCCTTCTTGATATAGCGCGCTACATTCCTCAGCCGTAGCACCGGTGCGCCAGCCATGCGCGAGCATGGCGGAACACGCGGCAATGAGGAGGGGAGCACTGTCGGCATGTGCTACCTCCTTGCCCGCAAGCTTCCGCACCTGCTGCCAATGCGTTACCTCTGCATTGATATCGCTTTTGCCGGCCCATTCGGCGGCGCGCTTATGCCAACGTGCCGCGTTGATGTGCTGCTCGCCTGCCTGATAGTGATGCGCGAGTAAGGCCGCGAGCTCGTCCAACCGATCGCCGGCCGTCGCCTCTATTGCCTGCGCGACATCCACGTGGACGAGCGCGCGGCGGCTTTGAAGCTGCGACTGATAGGCGACTTCATGCGTCAAGGGGTGCTTGAACGCGTACTCCACAATGGGGTAGAGCGAGCGCTCATGAATAAAGTCGCCGGCTTTTAAGCGCTCTATCGCAGTCGCGCGCTCCGGCGCAGCGAGATTCGAGACCCTGTCGAGAACTGCGCTGTCGAATTCCTTGCCGATCACTGCCGCCGTTTGCAACAGCCGCTTGGCCGCTTCCGGCAAGCGATCGATACGCGCGGCCAACACCGCACGTACGTTGGACGGTATTTGCAGATGCTCCAACGGCACGGTCAAGCAGTAGTCGCCTCTACGACCCAGCAGCTCGCCTGCCTCGCTGAGAGAAGTCACCAACTCTTCGACATAAAACGGATTACCATGCGTCCATTCCGCGATCCGCTCCGTCAACGCGGCGACCGATGGATCGCGTCCTACCAAATCTGCGATCATCGCTTGCGCCGACGCAAGAGTCAGCGGCACCAGCGGTAACTGCTGGTAATGCGCCTTGCCGGCAAATGGCGCGATGTATTCAGGTCGGAAATTCAAGACGATTACACAGCGCCTTCCCTCGGCGGCATTGACGATCTGGCTGACGAAACCATCGCTGCCGGGATCGATCCAGTGCATGTCGTCGATCATCGTCACGGTCAATCGCCCCTGCGCATCCTGTGCGCGCATGACTTTATGCACCAAGTCGTAAAGCTGGCGCTGCTTCATTTCCGCGTCGATCGACGGAATCGGTTGGTCGGGATTTGTGACTCCCATGAATTCAAACAATACGGGCAGCGTTTCCGCGAGTGCGTGGTCGAGGCTGAGAATGAGCCGGGTAATTTTACCACGCGCGGCTTCTGGCATGTCATGGTCTCGAATATCGAAGTAGTGTCGAAACAGCTCCAGAATGGGCAGATAGGGAATGTTCTTGCCGTGCGCCGGGCAATGCGCCTGGAACACGGGTAGTCCCTCGGCACTGCAGCGCGCGACGAACTCCAGACACAGCCGGCTCTTGCCGAGTCCGGGTTCGCCTACGATGCCGATGACTTGCCCGTGACCGCTTTGTGCTCGCGCCAGTGCCGCCTCCAAGGTCTGCATCTCCGCTGCGCGGCCGACAAATGGAGACAAGCCCCGGCTGATAGCAACCTCGAGCCTGGTCCGCGAAGTGCCTACGCCTTCGAGCTCGAACAAAGGCACCGCCTCAGTCAGCCCTTTCAATTCGGCCGTACCCATGGCTCGCAACTGGAAGTAACCTGCGACCAGGCGCTCGGTGGCACCGCTCAAGTAAACGTGACCGGGCGCTGCGAGCTGCTCGATGCGTTGCGCGATCCCGACTGTGGCGCCTTGCGCGGTGTAATCCATGCGTAAGTCGTCACTAATCTTGCCGACCACCACGTCACCCGAGTTGAGGCCGATGCGGAAACTGAAATTGAGACCCTGCTTGAGACGCAGCTCATCGGAGAAAGCGCGTAATTGATCGCGGGCGTGCAACGCTGCGTGGCACGCCCGCTGCGCATGGTCCTCGTGCGCGATAGGCGCGCCGAACAGTGCCATGATGCCGTCGCCGGTGTATTGATTGACGGTGCCTTCGAAACGATGCACGGCATCGGTCAGAATCGCGAAAAAGCGTTCGAGCAACTGATGCCATTGCTCGGGATCAAGCTGGGTCGCGAGTTGCATCGAGCCCTGGATGTCGGCGAACAGCACCGTGACCTGTTTGCGCTCGCCTTCGAGCGCGGATTTCGACTGCAGGATTTTGTCGGCGAGGTGTTTGGGGGTGTAGTCGGCGACCCGGCGGAGTGGTAGTTCGCCCGCAAGGCGCGCACCGGCTGCTGATGCACCGCATTCGGGACAGAACTTGGCCGCAGCATCAAGGACGGTATTGCAGGAGGAACAGGCGCGGGCGAGCTTAGCCCCGCAGTCTTGGCAGAATTTGGCGTTGAGCGCGTTGTCGTGCTGACAAGCGAGGCATTTCATCGGGCTATTGTAAAGGGACCCGCAGGCCGCTTGGGGAGAACAGTCCACCGCGCTCAGACAGGATATCTCGGCGTGCCGGGACTGGTCGGCGTACGCTCCTCGGCAGTGTCCGCTTCCTCACTTTTGAGGGGCAGCAATGGCGCAGCGCCAGTGACTCTTCGTGGCCGAACTGAGCTGC
>JANOVQ010000160.1:0-3622 GCA_031417495.1 Pseudomonadota bacterium
CCAATGGAGCCGACGCGGTGGCGTTCTGGCATCTGGGTTTTAGTTCAGTGGTCGGCGCGGCTCATCGGCGCGTTGGGCGACAGAGCACCGCATTCGATAACTCGCGCTTGAATCAGTGTAGCCCCGTGGCTACACTCTTCGCATGTACGAACTTCGCAAGACGGATATCTTTGCTCATTGGCTAGATCAATTGAAGGATGTTCGGGCGCGTGCCCGAGTAATTGCGCGCCTCGATCGGCTTGCGGAAGGAAATCCCGGCGATACTGAGCCGGTTGGTGAAGGAGTGTCAGAACTTCGGATCAACTATGGTCCCGGATACCGGGTCTATTACATGAAGCGCAAGCAATCGATAGGCATCTTGCTGGTGGGCGGAGATAAAAGTACTCAATCAAAAGATATCAAGCTGGCGCTACGCTTGGCCCGTGAACTGTCGGAGTGAAAGATTATGGCAAAGACGAAAACGACACGATACGACGTTGCTGAACATCTCAGGACGCCCGAGGAAATGGCGGCTTACTTAGAAGCATGCCTTGAAGAAGCCGATGGCGACGCTGCTTTTATTGCGAAGGCGCTCGGTAACATTGCGAAAGCCAAAGGTATGGCTCAGGTTGCGCGAGATACAGGCCTATCCCGCGAAAGTTTGTATAAAGCGTTGTCCGGTGATCGAAGCCCCGGATTCGATACAGTCCTGAAGGTTGTCGGGGCACTAGGGTTAACACTTCATGCTGAAGCGAAATAAATAGAAACTGTCGCCCAACGAACGAATAAGGATAGATCGTGATCGCGCAGCGAGCCACGCTCTTATCCTGTGGTTGGACGAGCCTGGTAGCCACTTCAACGCTTTATATAAGCAGATATCTTTTTTGGACGGTGTGGCAGTAGTCGCCGGAAGCGGACAAGGTGTTTTTCAAGGTCAAGCGGGCGCCTTAGCCTGCAAGCAAGCAAGCAAGCTACTGGAACCACGGGTGCTGTGTCATGCGAGTGGGTGACTCCGAAGTTAAAGTGAATGGCGGTGTAGTGAGGGCTGGGCCCGTTATCCAAAGCGCCATGGCGGTCGCAGCAGAGCCACGAAGGCCATCGGCGAGTGACACGCGGGACACCTGAAGACGGGCCTTGGTCGCGGTGAGCGAAAGGTGAGCATCACATGCAAGGCCCACTGGACCAGTTGCAAGCTTTTTTTCGCATTGCCATGGAGGAAGCCAAAATCCCTGACGCGTCGAAAGCGTTTGGGTAACACGTGTTGCAACACGAGCCATAAAAAGTCTTCGCCCTTGAGCGTGCGGGTTTGAGTCTGATCGGTACGGCTATCGGTATATTGGAAGGTGACGCGGCCGGCGTGGTTGGCGATGATATTGTTTTCGCTGAGTACGCCGCGATACAAATAGCGGGACAGGTATTCGAGTGCGGGCTGTCCGGAACCGACGTGAGTGCAGTCGACCACCCATCGCGCAGGCATCCCGGCAGGGATGGATCTGAACGCGTTATTCAACGCGTTCAGGAAACGCGCCCGAAAGACTTTGGCGAGGGCGAAAGCGTTAAACAGAAACCGGCCTTTCTTTTTTTCGATTGTCGCCGACGCGGGTCGATACCGCCCCCCGGGACGACGACATGCAGATGCGGGTGATAATCTAGCCGCCGCGTATGGGTGTGCAGAATCGCGGTCATGCCGATCTCCGCGCCGAGGTATTTAGGATTTAAGCCAAAGTCTTTGAGGGTGCTGGAGGCACACGCGAAGAGCATCGCGTAGTGCGCGCTGGGATAGCACCAAGCTAAGTCTCGCAGCTCGGCGGGCAAGGTAAATGTCACCATAAAATAATCGACTGGCAACAATTTCGCGCGCTGTCGCTCAAGCCATTGCGTTGCTGCATGGTTCTGACACTTGGGACACTGGCGATGACCACAAGACAGGGGTTGGGATTGGCACCGAGCGCAGCCGGTACACCGCATGCACCATTGCCCGGCGGCCGGTGTACGGCAGCGTCGGATCGCGCCGATAGCCTGCCGTTGTTCGGGCGAGAGACTGGCGGCGTAACGGGCCATAAAAGCGTCGTGATAGTGTTCAAGGATTGCGGCGAGTTCCATCCTCATCGCCTCTTTAGATCGACGCGCAGGGCATTCACCAGGCGATTGATGACGGACAGTGACACGGCGTCGGTAGTCGGGGTCAGTTGCGCGTAGAGCGCGGTGGTGGTGGGACTCGCGTGGCCGAGTAAGCCTTGAATATGGCGCAGGCTTAAGCCCTGTTCCAGGAGGTGTGCGGCGAAGCTGTGACGGAGCGAGTGGAGGGAGACTTTTTTTAATCCCGCACTGTGCGACCACCGCCTTCATCGCCGCCTGGGCGCCGCCACGATCCATGGTCGTGGTCGCGTTGCGCACGGACTCGAGTGCGCCCGCTGCACTGGGAAACAGCAAGGTGGGATGCCGGTGTTTGGACCACAACGCACGCAGCGCCTGATAGGTCAGATCGGGCAACGGCACGAACCGATCCTTATGCCCCTTGCCGCGCCGGATATGCACCTGCCGGCGTTGGCCATCGATATCGCCGATCTGGAGTGCCAAGGTCTCCCCGAGCCGTAATCCCATCGAGTAGGTCGCCAACAGAAACACCCGATAACGCAGATGATGAGTCGCCGCGATTAAGCGCTCGATCTCGGCCACGGTGAGAATGTCCGGCAACGTCCGACATTGAGGGACTTTGATGATCTTAACCCACTGCCAGTCGCGTTTGAGGACGTGTTGCCAGAAGAATTGGAGACCATTGCGATCGATCTTGACGGTGCTCCAGGAATGGGACGTCACCAGTGCGGCGAAGTAGCCTTCCAATTGCTCGACGGTAAGACGATCGGGACAGGTATCGTAAGTTTCGGAGAGCCGACGCACTGCGCGTGCGCAAACATCAATGGTGCTAGCGCTCAACCCTTGCAGTTTGAGCGCTCTCAGGTGACGTTGATATAGAGAATCGAAGCGTGCTTGTTCGACGGGGTCCATTGTAAACTCCTGTGCAATGCCGCCCGGAATTGAGCGGTCATCGGAGTCTTACATCCGTGACGATCTTTTTCTGTCGCTTAGCGGCTTCGTCCAACAAGCCAATTGAGGCGTAGTACCAGTGTTGGATGCACTCCAAATTCTAGCGACGTGGAGCACCTGCATCTTTGCGGGTGCAGCCATCTATATCAATGTTGCTGAGCACCCTGCGCGGATGGGCTGTGCAACAGTCGTAGCCGCGACGGTGTGGGCCCCGAGCTATAAGCGGGCCTATGTGATGCAGGCTTCACTGGCCGCGACGGCACTAGTAAGTGGGTGCCTAGCTTGGCTTCTTGAGGGTCGATTTGGGTGGCTCATTGGCGCGTTGCTTATCGGTGCGGTCATTCCAGTCACCTTCATCGTCATCATGCCGACGAACAGGCGCTTGCTTGAAAGTGGCAGGGACTTGGCGTCGGATGAAACTCGCGATTTGCTGGTCCGGTGGGGTCAACTCCACCATGCTCATAAAAGAACTGCAGTCCATTGCGGTCCACCTTCACTGTCGACCACGAGTGCGACGCCACCAACGCATCGAAGTGCGCCTCCAGCTGTTCTTGCGTCAATTGGTCCGGACAGCAATCGAAAAACTTCGCCACGC